>DASRWK010000519.1:0-7789 GCA_035776715.1 Microvirga sp. | reverse complement strand
CGTGGATGAAGATGCCGCGCGCGAACGGGTGTATATTCCGCTCTCCCGGCTCGCTCAGCTCGGCGTGCAGGATGCGCCCGCTGCCGTTCTCGTCGCAGACCCGCGCTTTGCCCGGGTCTGCGAAGCCCTGGCCGAAGAGGCGCGCGCAGGCTTTGGCGCAGCGGACGAGGCCCTGACGCGCCTCGATAGGGTCGCGCTCAAGCCCGCGATCCTGATGATGGAGAACTACCGCCGCATCCTCGACCGGCTCATCGCTCGCGGATGGGGCACGCGTCAAGGCCGGATCCAGCTGACTGCGGCCGACAAATTGCAGCTTCTCACCCGCGCCATGAGGCCCGCATGACGGTAAGACGAACCCATATCGTCGGTGCCGGCATGGCCGGCCTGAGCGCCGCCCTCGCCGTGACCAAGGAGGGAGGCGAGGCCGTTCTCTACGAGGCCGCCCCATGGCCCGGCGGCCGCTGCCGGACCATCCACCCCGCCGATGGGTTCTCACACGACAACGGCACCCATGTGCTGTTCTCGGCCAACCGGCATGCGCTGGACCTGCTCAGAGCGGTCGGGGCAAGAGACCGGTGGATCGAGCCTGAGCGGCAGGGGCTTCCGTTCTACGACACGCGCAGCGGCACGATGCGGAAGGTCGGGCTGTCCCCCTGGTCCTGGCTGTGGCCGTCCCGCCGCCCGAAGGATATGGGCGTAACGGACCTCACGTGCCTCGTGCGCCTCGCCTTATCCGTGCAGGATCGTCCCGTGGCTTCCGTCATCGGCGACCGGCCGATCATGGACAGTCTCATCGGCCCGCTCACGATGGCCGTTCTCAACACGCCGCCTGAGGTGGCGTCCGCCCGTCGGCTCGCTCTCGCCCTACGGCGTCTTCTGTGGCCGCGTGCGAGCCGCCTTCTGGTGGCCAAGAACGGCCTGAGCGAGGATCTCGTCCAGCCCACGATCGAGGCCCTACAGGTTCTGGGCGTCCCTCTTCTGGCGGGACAGCGCCTGAAAAACCTTGTGACTTCCGGCGAGCGTGTCATCGGCCTGAGCCTCACGGACCGCACGCTTGCCCTTGGGCCTGAAGACCACGTGATTCTGGCTTTGCCGCCATACGAAATCGAAAGGCTGCTCCCGACCCTATCTGTACCGCAACGGTTCGAAGCGATCCTCAACGTGCATTTCCGCCTGCCTGGCCTGGAGAGGCCCCGGCTCATCGGATTCACCAGCGCCCTGACGCAATGGCTCCTTGTGCGCCGTGATCATGTGAGCGTCACGGTCTCCGCAGCCGATGCCGTGGTTCGCGGCGAGGCGCCCGATCTCGCCTCCACCATCTGGCGCGAGATTGTCCCGGTGCTGCGTGATCTCGGCCTCGTTGCCTTTGCGGATCGGCAGCCGGAGGCGCGGACCGTGAAGGAAAAGCGGGCAACGATCCGCCAGGACGCCACTTCGCTGCCGCAGCCGCCCGTGCGGCCCCTCGCCAATCTGGCGCTCGCGGGAGATTGGCTGGGGGCACTTCCGGCCACCATCGAGAGTGCCGTCATCTCCGGCGAGGCGGCGGTCGCGGCGCTGCGGAATGCGCGTGCCGCCGGAATCCATGCCTTGCGTCCGCATCCACCCCGACGAGAAGACGCCGCATGACCCATGACCTTCCTTCCCTCACTGTTCTGCTGGCGGCGCCGCGCGGGTTCTGTGCGGGCGTCGAGCGCGCCATCCGCGCCGTCGAGGACGCTCTTCAGCAAACCGAACGGCCTGTCTATGTGCGGCACGAGATCGTGCATAACGGGCGTGTCGTGAACGATCTGAAGCGGCAGGGTGCCGTCTTCGTCGACGATGTGGAGGAGATCCCGGACGGCGCAGTGGCCATCTTCAGTGCTCATGGCGTCTCCCGTGCCGTGGAGCGGCAGGCGATAAACCGCAATCTCGCGGTACTGGATGCCACCTGCCCTCTCGTGCGCAGGGTTCACCTCGAGGGCCAGCGGCATGCGAAGGCGGGCCGCGAGGTGATCGTCATCGGCCATCGAGGCCATGTGGAGGTGGAAGGCACCATCGGCCAGATCGGCGGCTGCGTTCATGTGATCGAGTGCGTGGAAGAAGCGCTGGCGCTGGTCGTGAGCGATCCGGAGCGCATCGCCTACGTGACGCAGACGACTCTCTCGGTCGACGATACACGGAAGATCATCGCTGCCCTCAAGACCCGTTTTCCCGCCATCCAGGGACCGGACACCAGGACGATCTGCTACGCCACGCAGAACCGCCAGCTCGCCGTGCGCGCGATCGCCAGGCGGGCAGAGCGCATCATCGTCTGCGGCGCACGCAACTCCTCGAACACCAATCGCCTCCTCGAGCTGGCGGAGAGCGAGGGGCGGCCTGCGCTCCTGATGCAGGACCCGAAGGATCTCACGCTCTCATTTATCGACGGCGCGGCGGTGATCGGCATTACTGCCGGCGCCTCGGCCCCGGAGGAACTGGTGCAGGAGGTCTTGGGCCTGCTCACCCAGTGGCGCCGAACCACGGTCGAGGAAGTCCGTGTGACCCAGGAGGACGCGCAATTCGCTCCGGTCGAGCTTTCAAGGATGATCGCTCAGCTCGCGAAGGCCTCCTGAACGTCCTTCGGCACGGCCGTGACGAGCCCCAGCCTGTCTCGGCGCACCCACCGCCAGAGCATCAGGGAGGCGACGACGCCAAGACCCGTCGCCAGACCGATCCAGATGCCGATGCCGCGAAGGGGCGTGCCGAAGGCCAGGATGATACCGAGCGGCAGGCCGACGCCCCAATAGCCGAAAGCCGCATAGATCATCGGCACCCGAGTATCCTGCAGGCCTCGCAACATGCCCGCACCGACGGCCTGCGCCGCATCGGCGAGCTGGAAGATCGCCGCCATCACGAGGAAGGATATGGCGAAGGCGACCACCGGCGCGTTCTTCGGGTCGTTGAGATCGAGGAAGGCGCTGAGCAGAAGGCGGGGCGCGAAGAGCATGAGGGATGCCGTCACGAGCATGAAGCTCGTGGCGAGGACGAAGGCCGTCCAGCCGGCGCGGGTCACGCCTATGGCATCCTGAGCCCCATAGGCCCGGCCGACCCGCACGGTCACCGCTTGGCTGAGGCCGAAGGGCACCATGAAACAGAAGGAGGCGATCTGCAGGGCGATGGCATGAGCCGCCAGCTCATTGGCGCCGATGCGGCCCATGAGCAGGGCTGCCGCATTGAAGATCGTCACCTCGAAAGCCAGCGTCAGGCCGATGGGCACGCCAATGCGCCACAGGGTACGGTAACGCGGCCAGTCGGAGCGCCAGACGCGGCCGAAGACGTGATAACGCCTGAGCTTCGGATCGAGGCTGATCACGATCGCAAGGGCCACGAACATGAAGGTGCTGGATATCACCGTGCCGACACCCGCGCCGATCAGGCCGAGATGAGGCATGCCGAACTTGCCGAACATGAAGCAATAGGCCGCGCCGAGATTGACCGGCACGGCGATGACGCCAATGATCAGCGGCCAGCCGGGCCGCTCCAGCGCCGCCAGAAACGAGCGCAGGACCAGATAGAGCAGGAAGGGCAGCAAGCTCCATTGGAGCGCCCTCATGTACTGACCCGCCGCATGCGCGAGCGCAGGCTCCTGCCCCATCGCGAGAAGGATGAGCTCCCCGTTCCAGGACACGATCCAGATCGGCACCGCAACGGTGATCGCGGCCCAGAATCCCTGCCGCACCGTGCGGCGCACCTCACGGACGGAATGGCGCCTTCGACCCAGTTCCTCCGCGATCAGAGGCGAGGTCGCGCTCATGAGGCCGATGCCGAAGATGAGGAAGGCGAAATAGAGATTCGTGCCGAGCGCACCCGCCGCCAGCGCATCGGAGCCGAGCCATCCCATGAGGATGACATCCGAGGTCAACAGGGCATTCTGCGCTACGTTGGTCAGGACCAGAGGCCAGCCCAATGCAATCGTGGCGCGCAGCTCCGCCATCCAGGCAAATTTATCGAATGTCCGGTATTTTGCGATCATGATGGCGGGCTTGTAACCAAAGGACATCCGGAAAGCCACACCGCCCCCCGAAAAGAGGTAAGAAGACACGGCCAAGGAACTCCGCCGGACGGCGTCCGTTGCTCAAAGGCCTCACATTTTTGCGTTCCGCCGGAGTTCCCGATGGCGCAGATTGCGCTTCCAACCTCGATCGGTTTCCTCGTCCCGCCCGCGCTCCACAACGAGCGCGGCGAGGTGCGCACGGTCGGCGTGGAGATCGAGTTCGTCGGGCCCTCCGCCGAGAAGACCATACAGGCTCTGCAGGAGGCGCTCGGGGGGCGACTTATCGAGGTGGACCCGCATTCCTTCGCTCTCAAGGATTCCGCGGTCGGGGAGCTAACGGTCGAGCTCGACAGCCGCATCCTGCATCAAGGCAAGGCCGGAGGCGGGCGGAAGGGCGTGCTGCCCAAGGTCGCGGCTCTGTTCGGCTTCGCGGCAAGCTACCTCGTGCCCTGCGAACTGGTGACGGGGCCCACGCCCATCGACCGCCTGCAGGAGCTTGACCGCATTCTCGATATCCTTCGCCGTCTCGGTGCGAAGGGCACGCAGGATGCTCCCTTCTATGCCTTCGGGCTTCACTTCAATCCGGAAGTTCCGCGCCAGGACGCTCACACCGTCACGGCTGTCATGAAAAGTTTCGTGCTCCTGAACCCGTGGCTGCGCCGGGAGGTCTCGCCCGATCGCACCCGGGATCTTCTCGGCTTTGCCGATCCATTCCCGTCCGACTACGTGCGCATGATCGCCTCACCCGATTATTGGCCCGATACCCCGCGCTTCATTGACGATTATCTGGCCGCAAATCCGACCCGCAATCGCGACCTGGATCTTTTGCCCCTGCTGCATCACCTCGACAGGGACCGCGTCCGAGCCGTGCTGCCGAACGAGAAGATCAACGGGCGACCGACCTTCCACTACCGGCTTCCCGACGCGCGTGTGAGCGACCCCGGCTGGAGCATCGCACCGGACTGGAACCGCTGGGTCGCGGTCGAGCGCCTGGCGTCGGACCGCGAGACGCTCGACCTGGTGGGCAAGACCTACCTTGCCTTCAAGGGCGAGGATAAGAGCTGGGCCAACGTGGTGGAGCAGGTCATACGATCATGACGAGACCTCTGATCGGCGTCACCACGTCCCGGCGGGGTGGCTGGCGCAGCTATCTCATGCATCGGCTGGCTCTCGCGCGGGTGGGTGCGCGCTCCGTGCGTCTCGTCCCGGGCGAGCCGCTGCCGGAAGAACCGCTCCAGGGCCTCGTCATCGGCGGAGGCGACGATATCGGGGCGGAAATCTATGGCGGCAAGGTTCTGCCGGATATTCGCATCGACCCCGATCGCGACAAGATGGAGCTTTCCCTCCTCAGGGCGGCCTTGCCTCGGCAGCTTCCCATCCTCGGTATCTGCCGTGGATCGCAGATGATCAACGTGGCCCTGGGCGGCACCCTGCATACGGATATTTACGAGGTCTATGTTCAGGCTCCCAAGATGCGTACCGTCCTGCCGAAGAAGCGAGTGGCCATCGAGGCCGATTCCCGTCTGGACAGGATCCTGCGCTGTAATCCCTGCCTGGTGAATGCCCTGCACCATCAGTCCGTGGACAGGCTCGGAGAGGGATTGACCATCGCGGCTCGGGACGAAAGCGGCATCGTTCAGGCCATCGAGAACGATCGGGCGCCCTTCCTCATCGGAGTTCAGTGGCATCCCGAGCTGCTGGTCTGGAAACAGCCGCAGCAGCGGCTGTTCGCGGCCCTGGCACACGCGGCGGGCGAGGTTGCGTCTCCTCTGGCGGCCGCAGCCCTTGCCTCCTGACTCAGCTCACGCGCTGGGACGAATGCGGGAAGAGCGGCACGATCTTGCCCCCGTCGTCCGGCGGTGTCAGATGCCGCTGGATCGCAGCATGTAGATCACGGCTGACGATGGGCTTCTGCAGCAGCGGGAATTCGCCGGCCTCCCCCGCCATCACGGGATTGCCTGTGATCAGCAGCACCGGCAGTCCGGGAAAGACCTGCCGCACCTCGCGTGCCAGCATGACGCCGTTCATGGTTCCAGGCATGGCGACATCCGTGAGCACGAGGCCGGGCTTGCGTGAATGCAGGCTTTTGACCGCCTGCGCGGCGTCGGTGGCGATGCTGGTGACATAGCCGAATTCTTCGAGAGTGGATTGCAGCGCCAGCGCAACCTCGAGCTCGTCGTCGACGATGAGAATTTCCGCGTTCCGCCGCACGTTCTCCTCGGTCGGCTCATCCTCGCCGCGCGCCCCGAACGGCAGCATCGTGGCGGCCTCCGCACGCGGCAGGTACAGTGTGATCGCAATCTCCTCGCCGTTGCGGAAAATCCTCGAGGCGCCACCGATCCCCCGAAGGAAATGCAGGCTCCGGTTCAGGCGAAGCCATGACGATACGTCCATATCCTGCAACGTGAAGGCTTGCTCCGCGTCATTGCCGACGTCATGAAAGCCTTCGGCCGCCGGGGCGCTGCAGATGCGAAGCTCGATAAAGTCGCCTTCGATATGCAGGTTCGGAAGGGAGCCTTTCTCTACTCGGGCGTTCCGCGCTGAGACAGAGATCGTGCCACCTTGCGTCAGATTATCCCGCACATAGGCGCTCAACGTGACGATGGCAGTTTCGATATCGTCGGGATCGGCCTCCACGGGCCAGAGTTCCTCAGCCAGAGACAGGTGCAGTTCCACCGTGTCCCGCAGAAGGGATCTCCCCATGAGCGCTGCAACCGAGCCGATCCTCTCAGATAGATCGAGGTATTGAACCTGCGGTTCGCTCGGCCGGGAAAATGAGGCGGACTTGGCGATGAGCTTCGCCGCCTGATCGGATGCGACGAGAGCCGAGAGCAGTTTGCGCTGGATCGACGGCTGGTCCTTCATATGACGGGCAGCCGCATCGATATTGGCGCTGATCACCATGAGCTTGTTGTTGAGGTCGTGTGTGATGCCATCCCGGAGGTGCTCGACCGCCTCGGCCTTCTGGATACGGCGCAGAGCCTCCTTGTCCTCGCCGGGCGCGGGCTCCTCGACGGCAGAAAGATGGTCCGGCCCCGCAGCATGCTCCAGCGGGATGGCCTCGAGCACGGGAGCCTCCTCGGCAGCCTGTTCCGGCTCGGCGAAGATCCTGCCGATCTGCCGGCCGACCAGCAGAGGAACGCCAGCCGCCATCGCGAGAAAGAAGGCCAGGGCCGGCACGAGCGCTTCGGGGTTCCGGGTATAGGCGGCCGCTGCCAACGCCAGACCCGACAGGATCAGGGCGCAGGACAAGGCCAGAAGAGGCAGCCTCAGGATTGCCGGCACGGGTTGCTCTAGTTTCTTCACAAATCGATTGACCAGACGTCCGAGAGACGCCACTTCGGGACGTAATCTTATGTAGCACGAATGATCGGCAAGCGAGACAGTTCTCGCAATAACGTTCTCGTGCACTTCTAGGAGACGAATGTGCGGCATTCTTATGTCCTTGGCCTTCTCTCAGGCCTGGCCGTGTCAGGCCTGCTCCAGACGGGGGCCCTTGCTCAGGACACCGTCGAACATCGCGTGGACGAACTGCTCAAGCAGATGACGCTGGAGGAGAAGATCGGGCAGATGAACCTCGTCTCCCACGGTCCGCCGCTGCGTTGGGAGGATCTTTCCGAAGGCAAGGCCGGGGCAGTGCTGAACTTCAATAATGCCGCGGACATTGCCAGGGCTCAGGCCCTCGTTCGGCAATCGCGCCATAAGATCCCGCTGCTGTTCGGGCTCGACGTTCTGCATGGCTTCCGCACCCAATTTCCGCTTCCTCTGGGAGAGGCT
>DASRWK010000518.1:0-5283 GCA_035776715.1 Microvirga sp. | reverse complement strand
ATGCAGCCCGAGGGGATGTCGCACGCGGATCTCCCGAGATGCGTTCGTGCAGACGACAGCCAGCCTTGGCCTGGTTCCAAGCCTTGAGTGCTGAAGCCAGGCAACGATGGGGAGGGAGCCTTGGATCTCGGTGACGGTATGTTGAGCTCAAAAGCTGCTCTTTCCGTCGTCGGACGGGAGGCCAGGGGAGCCCGGCAGCGGGACGGAATTCCACCACCTCTGACGATTGTCGCAAGATGCTCATCGGACGACCAGGTTTCAGGTGAGCCCATTCAGCCGAGCTCGGATCAGATGGAACCCGGCCATGCCGCCCGCGACGGAATGCGCTGAGTTCGGCCCGTTCCAGTTGTTTCCCGCCGAACGGCGTCTTGCCAGAGAGGGCGAGACTGTTCCGTTGGGAGGGCGTGCCCTCGACATCCTCATCCTGCTGGTCGGGAGTCCCGGAAAGGTGGTGACCAGGCAGGAGCTCATGGCCCAAGTCTGGAAAGGCGTGGCCGTCGACGAGAGCGGATTGCGTGCGCATATCGCGTCCCTCAGGAGGGCGCTAGGGGACGGCACGGATGGCGTGCGTTACATCATCAACGTCGCGGGCCAGGGATACTGCTTCGTCCATCCCGTGACGGGCCTCGGCACGCCGCATCCTGCATCGCCCGAAAGCCCCGTCCGGAATCGTGGAAGCCCCTTGCCGCGCCGGTCGACGTCGATGATCGATCGCAAGGACGACACAAACGCCATCACGGAGCTCCTCAGGCGGCATCGGTTCGTCACGATCCATGGCGCAGGTGGGATCGGCAAGACCACCGTGGCCCTGGCAGTGGCCAGCGAGTTGCTGGACACGTTTCAGGAGCAGGTTTGCTTTCTCGACTTCGGGCTGCTTGGCTCCCGCGACTCCATTCCCGATGCACTGGCCTCCGCCTTGGGCTTGATCGTCCGCAGCCGCGATCCGACCTCGCATGTCGTCTCGTACCTGCGCGACCGCAACATGCTTCTCGTGCTTGACTGCTGCGAGCATGTGATCGACTCGGTTGCTCCCTTGGCGGAGGCGGTCATGCGGGAGGCGCCGCACGTCAGCATCCTGGCAACCAGCCGCGAACCGCTTCGCGCCGACGGCGAACACGTCTACGCGCTCGCACCCTTGGGCATTCCCCCCGACGGCATCGTTCTCAGCGCCGAGGACATGCTGCGCTATTCGGCTGCCTCCCTGTTCATCGAACGGGCCTTTGCAGGCGGCCTCCGGAGGACGTTGAGCGACCTCGATGCACAGGTCATCGCCGACATCTGCCGGAAGGTCGACGGCATTGCGCTGGCCCTGGAACTCGCGGCCGGACGGGTCAGCGTCCACGGCCTGAAGGGGACGGCCTCGCTGCTCGATGGCCGGCTCAAGCTCCTTTGGCAGGGGCGACGAACGGCGGTGCCGCGGCACAGGACCTTGAATGCCACCTTGGACTGGAGCCACGACCTGGCCTCCGCGGAAGAGCAGATGGTGCTGCGTCGCCTGTCTGTCCTCGTGGGGCCCTTCACCCTCGATGCGGCCCATGCCGTCGCAAGTGGCGACGGTATCGATTCCGATGAAGTCATCGAGGCGCTGGGGCGACTGGTTGCCAAATCGCTCGTCAGCGTCGACCCCGACGGGGAGCCTGCGCGGTACCGGCTGTTGGACACGACCTGCGCCTATGCACGAGGCAAGCTCGCCGAAAGCGGCGAGGAGGCCAAAATCGCCAAGCGGCACGCGGCGTATGTCCGGACCCGGCTCGAGCACGAACACGCCGGAGCGGCGGGTCAGGGCAGGGGGGCGGGTGCCCCCGCCGCGATCCATCTGGGCAACATCCGTTCCGCGCTGGAATGGTGCGCGTCCCGGACCGACGAGGCCGAACTCCACGTCCAGCTCGCATCCTACGCTGCGGAACTGTTTCTCGAGCGCAACCTCCTGACGGAGTGCCGACGTTGCTGCGAACGCGCGCTGTCCGCGTTGGACGCATCCATGTCCGGGTCGCGGCACGAGATGATCCTGCACGGCTCGCTCGGACGTGCCTTGCTGCTCACCGACAATTCCGGCGGCGACACGGGCGCCCATTTCCATCGCGCGCTGGAAATCGCTGAGGCGCTCGGCGATCTCTCCTATCGGTTCAGGATCCTCAACGACCTGCACATCCACTACCGCCGCACGGCCGTCCTCGACCGGCTCATCCCTGTCGCCGAGCAGGCGGTGTCGATCGCGGACAGCCTTGACGATCCCGTCACTGCCGCGACGGCGAGCCTGATGCTCGGCGCCTCGCACCATCTCGTCGGAAACCTCGCAGCCGCCCAGGCCGCGTTGAGCGGCTCCATGGGGCAGCAGGTTCACCATGCCCACGCACCACCCAACTTCCTGGACTTCCAGTCCAAGGCGCAACTGATCTTGGCACGGACTCTCTGGCTCCAGGGTTTCCCCGATCAGGCCGTCGATATCGTCCGGGAGGCCGAACGGTACAATCCGGCCGGGGCGCTTCCGACCTGCCAGGCCCTCATCATCGCGATGGAGGTCTTCTACTACAGACGGGATTGGGCAACGTTCGAGGGATATCTCGACCGCCTGATCGACCTTGCGGGCGAGGCGTCGCTCGATCCCTACGGATGGCTGGGGAAGGGCTTCAAGGGCGAGGTTGCCCTGAGGCGGGGAGAGGTGGAATCCGGCCTGGGCATCGTCAGAGACGCCATCGCCAAACTGCATGCGGATCGGTTCGAGCTCTACCTGCCGTGGCTCCGGTCCGCCCTGGCGGAGGGATTGGCCGCTCGGGGCTATTGGGACCAGGCCCTGGACCTCGTGAGCGGAGTCGTCGACACCCTCCTGAAGGGCGGGGGGGCCTACAACCTCCCGGAGCTTCTTCGCGTGTACGGGGAGCTGCTGGCCGGGGCAGGCAACGAGACCGAGGCCGAGAGGCGGTTCCTCCAATCCATCGCCATGGCAAAGGAGCAGACAGCTCTGTCCTGGCACCTGCGGACCGCGACGAGCCTGGCCCGCCTCTGGTCCCGCCACGGGCGCCGCCTGGATGCGCGCGTGATGCTGGAAGGGGTCTACGCAGGCTTTACCGAGGGGTTCGGAACCGAAGATCTCCAGGCGGCGAAGCTTCTCCTCGATACGTTGGTTGAACACGCGGACCGCCAGTAGAATCCTTCGGGCGTCCATCCCCCGAGCCGGAAAACGCCGTCCGGCCGTTTCGGAATCCCGGCCTCACAAGAATTCACACCGTTTCACAACGCTCAACTGGTGCGGCGACGGCGCCGGGTTCATCGTGCGGCCGTCGTGAGTGCAACGTGTTGCGGGAGACCGGGCCATGCAGCTCAGTTCACACCAGGCGCAGACGGTCATTGACGGTGCCGAGAGCAAGGCGCGGGAGATGGGGCTTCCCGTCGTTGTCGCGGTGCTCGATGCCGGCGCCCATCTGAAGGCGTTCCGGCGCATGGACGGGGCCGTCCTGGCCTCCATCGACATAGCCCTCCGCAGGGCCACGACAGCCGTCCTGTTCCAGGTCGACAGCGAGGCGGTCTGGGAGTGCTGCAAACCCGGTGCCTCCGCTCCGGGCCTGGAGCTGACGAACGGCGGGTTGGCCCCCTTCGGCGGCGGCATACCGCTCAAGGGAACAGACGGACAGGTCATCGGTGCCCTGGGCATCTCCGGCGGCTCCGTCGCCCAGGACGTCGAGGTTGCACAGGCCGCCTTCGCCGCCTTCAAAGCCCTGACCCGCTGAATCCGAAACCGTTTCGATCTCGATCCTGAATCAGGAGAAGGACCAGACATGCCAAAGACCATCCTCATCACCGGCGCAGGCTCGGGATTCGGCAAGGGCGCCGCCATCGGCATGGCCAAAAACGGCCACAGCATCATCGCCACCGCCCATGTCTCCTCGCAGGTCACGCCGCTGCGCGAGGAGGCCGAGGCGCTGGGGCTCCGGAATTTCCGCGTCGAGCGCCTCGATCTGACCGATCCCTATGACATCGCCCAGGCGCAAACGTGGGACTTCGATGTTCTCTGGAACAACGCCGGCATGGGCGAAGCCGGTCCGGTCTGGGAGATTCCGATCGACCTCGTCCGCAGGAACTACGAGGTCAACGTCTTCCTGCCGCTCGTGCTGACGCAGGGCGTCGTGCGCCGCTGGGTATCGGAGGGCAAGAGGGGCAAGGTCGTCTTCACCTCGTCCATGGGTGGCCTGTTCACCCCGGCCAACTGGGGAACCTACGTTTCGACCAAGCATGCGCTGGAATCGATCGCCGAGGCGCTGCAGCAGGAACTGGCGCCACACGGCATCAAGGTCCAGACGATCAATCCCGGAGCCTATTACACCGGCTACAACGAGACGATGGCGGACAACCCCTTCCGCTGGCTCGATGACAGCAGGCACTTCACCAGGCGCGCCGATCTGCGCAAGGGCTTCGACGACTTCTTCGCCACACCGGAGGGCCGCATGGACCCGCAGGAGATGATTGATCGCATGATCGAGATCGTCCCTGCCGACACCGGCAAGTTCCGCAACGTGGTGCCGAGAAAGATCGAGGACATGCTGCGCAATCATCAGCTCGCCGCCTGGGACAACCAGATCTGACCTTCCGGGGCGGGGCTCTCCGCCCAACCAGCGAGCCGATCCCGCTGCCGACCGACGAGCGTTTGTTGCGTAGTTCCCCGCGTGTCGATGCGTCTTCGTCCGGGCAAGCCCGGCACACCAATCAGGAGCCCGCATGACCATGTCTGACCATGATGCCCCGAAGGGCAAGGCACGAACGGCGTCCAAGGCCGACGCCTCCCCCAGCGGCCTTTCCCGCCGCTCGATCCTCCAGATGGCCGGAGGAGCGGCCTCCCTCGCGGCCGCCCCTGGAGCGGCCGCGCAACCCGCTCCATCTGACGGCCCGCCGGCCGCATCGACGGCTCGCATCCGGCTGGTCGTCAACGGCAGCGCCAGGCAACTCGAGATCGATCCCCGACAATCCGTACTCGACATCCTGCGCGAGTCGCTTGATCTCACCGGCACGAAGAAGGGCTGCAACCAGGGCGCCTGCGGTGCCTGCACCGTACTCATGAACGGAAGGCGCGTGACCTCGTGCCTCACGCTGGCCGTCATGCACGACGGCGCCGAGATCACCACGATCGAAGGTCTGGCGAGAGGGGACGAGCTGCATCCGCTCCAGACCGCCTTCATCGAGCACGACGGGTTCCAATGCGGCTTCTGCACGCCCGGCCAGATCATGTCGGGAGTGGCGTGCATCGCCGAGGGTCACACGACCACGCCGGAGGAGATCCAGTTCTGGATG
>DASRWK010000517.1:0-4936 GCA_035776715.1 Microvirga sp. | reverse complement strand
ACGCGTCAGCTTGAAAAAAGGACCTGAAATTGCCGAGCCAAGCCACGAGCCAGTGTTCAAGGGCCGTCTTCGCCGCCTCCTCCGTGGGCCCATAGCCCCAGGCATCCTCCTGAAGAGGCGTCGACCAGATCCAGAACCTGTTGCTGCCGTCATAGGCCACGCTGCCAACTTCGACCGGGCCCACGAAGCCCTTGTGCCGGTTGAGCGGCACGCCGGCGACTGCGTCCTGCTGCCATCGAATTCTGCTCATGCCCCCGATCTAGTGAAGCCCTGTTCCGGCACAAGCGCTCGTGCCGGAACAGGGCCCTCGCCACGACGTTGGCACGCTGCCGAGCAGCGCGAGATCCAGACATGCGTTTTCTTCCCACCCGACTCCACGGTGTGATCGACTATCTCTGGGGCGCCGCGCTTCTCGCGTCGCCCTGGCTGTTCGGCTTCGCGGATGTGACCGCGGCCAAATGGGTCGCCGTCGTCTTCGGCGCGGGAGCCATTCTCTATTCCGCGTTCGCGGCCTACGAGCTCGGAATGCTGCGGATCCTGCCTATGTCCTTCCATCTGATGCTGGACGGTGCCGCAGGCGCCCTGCTTGCGGCCTCACCCTTCCTGCTCGGGTTCTCCGATCGTGTTTACCTGCCGCATCTCCTGTTCGGACTCTTCTCCGTCGTGGCAAGCCTCGCCACCCGCACGGAAGTCACGCTCGCCACCGGACGTCGCGAGCCCGCCTGATCCCCCATTATCTCTCTTGCCGGCGGACTCGCATGAGAGTAACGTTGTCTCCTTCCACGGAGGCGACCATGTTCGAACAAGCCGTACAGGTCAGCGAGGCCCACCGACAAGGCGCGAGCCAGATGCAGGGGCTCCTCCGGATGGCGATGAAGGGCTGTCCGGAATGCCGCACCATGCGCATGATCGCATCGCCGGAACTCGGCACATGCGCCGATTGCGGCTCCAGCCTTCAGGTGCTCGAGGACGAGGCGCAGACCTCCTGAACTCAAGGCGCATAGCCCGGTCTGCGAACCACCCTCTATGCTCTGCGTTCGGAGAATCGCATGGCATTGTCGGGGTGGATCGAAAAGGCGGCGGGACGGATCGGAGCGCGTCAGGCGGAATTGAAGCTCGCCCTGCGCGTGACCATCGCCGGCACGCTCGCTTTCGCCATCACGAAATTCTTCAACCTCCCACAGGGCTACTGGGCGGCCATCACCGCCGTGGTGATCACGCAGGCCAGCGTCGGCGGCTCGCTCAAGGCAGCCATCGAGCGCTTCCTCGGCACGCTCGCGGGGGCCGTCTACGGGGGCATGGTCGCGGCCCTGGTCCCGCACGGCTCGCCGCTCGGCATGGGGCTCGCGGTCGCCCTCGGGGTGTTTCCGCTGGCGCTTCTCGCGTCCATCAAACCGAGTTTCCGCGTGGCGCCCGTGACCGGGCTGATCATGCTTCTGCCGCCGGCCGGCCAGGCCATCGGTCCCCTCGCGGCCGCCATCGACCGGGTGGCGGAGATCACGCTCGGCAACATCGTGGGCGTCGTCGTGTCCCTGTTCGTTCTGCCGGCACGGGCGCATACGCTGATGATGGAGGCCGCCGCCAAAGTCGTCTCGCTCAACGCCAGTCTGATCGAGCTCCATGTGAGCGAGCTTCTGGCGGAGCCGAAGGGCCGGAGCGCCCTGCAAACCATCCACCCGCAGATCCGCGCCGCCCTCAAGAAGGCGGAAGCCGCCGCCGAGGAGGCCGCGCGAGAGCGCAAGAGCCATCTCACCGACGCGGCGGATCCGGAACCGCTCATCCGTACGCTCTACCGGGTGCGCCACGATCTCGTGATGATCGGCCGTGCCTCTGCGGGCCCCCTGCCGGAGCGTATCCTCGACAGGCTCGGCCCTTCCCTGAAGGCCCTCAGGGATGAGACCTGCGCCCTTCTCCTGGGCATTGCCAAATCCTTGGGGACGCGCACGGCGCCTCCGGATCCCGAGACATTCGAGGCGGCCCTCCGGGCCTTCGTGAGCGAGACGGAGTCTTTGCGCTCCCACGCGTTCTCCCACGACCTCCCCCACGGCAGCTTCGGACAGGTTTTCGCCCTCGGCTTCGCCTTCGAGCAGTTCCGGAAGAACGTGGAAGACCTGCTGGCCCGTACGGCCGAGCTGGCGCGGAAGGGAAATGCCGAAGCGGCCGAATAATCGGCTATTCTGCTCCGGCACCGGCTCGGCGCAGGTCGCCTATGCGTAGAGCGGCACAAGCTCCATTTCGGGCACGAGCACCAGGCCCTTATCCGTGATGCGGATCTCCGGGATCACCGAGAGGGGGATCAGGTTGAAGCCCATATAGGGGATCTTGCAGCCAGCCTTGTCCCATGCCTCCTTCAGCCCGCGCGTCTCCTCGGCGACTTCCGTCACGCGCTTGTCGGAGAGGAGCCCGGCGACCGGCAGCGGCACCATGGCGACGATCTCGCCACGGTCGACCACGCAGACGCCGCCCTGCGATCCGATGAGCGTCTCGAGAGCCACGCGCATATCGGCCTCGTTCGTCCCGGCCACGATGATGTTGTGGGAATCATGCCCCACGCTGCTCGCCACCGCACCGCTCTTCAGGCCGAGATCCTTGAGAAGCCCGTGCGCAACGCCCTTGCCGCCGGTGCGCCCGTGGCGTTCGATGACCGTCACGAAGGTCAGGCCGTTCTTGGAGAGCAACGCGTCCCAGCTCTCCTCCTTTTCCAGCTCCACCTTGTCGTGGAAGAGCACGATTCCGGGCAGCGCCACGCGGATCACGTTCGCCGTGCAGGACTCGGCCGGAAGCTCAGGAACGAGCTTCGGAAGGTTCGGAATATGCACCGTGCGATAGGCCGCATCCGGATAGCGATAGCGATTGGAGAGCGCCTGATCGAGAACGGGGGTGATCTTCTTGTCCTCGACCACGAGCTCGCCGCCATACCAGGTGTTTCGCACCTGCAGCTCGTCGTCGAGCAGCACCACGTCGGCACGGCGTCCGCCACCGAGACCGCCGATCTCCCCTTCCATGCCGAAGCGCGTCGCCGGATGAAGCGAACCCATGCTCCAGGCCTGCTCGCGGCTCATACCCGCGCGGCGCGCCTCGCGGGTCACCCAGTCCATGCCGAACATCATGAGATCGTCCGCATCGCGATCGTCCGTGCAGACACAGATGCGCTTGTGCGAGGCACCGAGCTCCGTGATGGTCTTGATGGCTTCCGGCAGCGAGTGCCACGGGGTCGTGGGAGGGCCGCCGCGCAGGAAGATCCAGATGCCCGCGTCGAGCAGGTCGTCGGCGATGTCCCGGTCGATGGCCTCGTGCGTGTCCGTGACGCCGCTCGCCGCATAGGCGGCCACGAACTCGCGCCCGTAGATGTGACCGGAGACGGGTTTTCCCCGCTCGAGCGCAGCGGCCAGGATGGCGTGGCTTCGCTCGTCACCCATGGTGACGGGCACGAAATCCATCTTCTCTCCGAGCGCTGCAGCCTCCGGCCAGCGGTCGAAGAGCGCCGCGATCTTTTCAGGGGTCAGGTCGCCGCCGGCGGTTTCCAGATCCGGAGAGGTGGCGGGAACGGTGCTCGGCACGGTGAGGAAGATGGAGAGCGGCGCATGGCGGGCATCTTCCAGCATCATCTCGATGCCGGCGGCGTCCATGACGTTGCCGATCTCGTGACTGTCGCAGAAGATCGTGGTGGTGCCGTTGAGCAGCGCGGCCTCCGCGTAGGCACAGGCGGTCACCATGCTGCTCTCGATATGGATATGCGGATCGACGAGACCCGGCGCGATGATGCCGCCCTTCGCGTCGTAAACCCGCCCGGGGGCGCCGTTCGCCCGGGTGTAGGAACCGGCGGGCTTCACGGCCGCGATGCGGCCGCCCGCAATCCACACTTCCCGCTCGGCGGCGATGCGCTCGCTATAGGTCGACAGCACCCGCGCGCCGGTAATGACCAGATCGGCCGGAGCGCGGCCCGAGGCAACATCCGCCAGCCGCCGGGTCATTGTGGACAGAGGGGCCACGGAAAACCGTGTCAGAGACGATTTGGGGGGCAGTGAAGGCGTGCGATGATCCATGGTCGATCCCCTTTCCGGGCCGGTACCCTCAAGGGCCTATTCCCCAGCGGCATCGGCTATTCGTCTCAATAGTCACGGCCAAGCTTAACCTGCAAGCTAAAGCCCTGTGAACAATTCCGATTCGCGTTCCCGGCCCTCCGGAACGCGGCTGGATGCCGAAGGAGAGCTAGAGCGTGCGGGAAACGGGGACAGGGTGGAGACTGCGAGGTGGGCAACAAAAAAGCGCCTTGCGGCGCTGTCTGAACCTTGGGAAGGTGGCCGGCCGGAAGCGGTGTTGAGGAGGCAACGATCCGCTTCCAGCCTGGCCGAGCCCACGAAGTCCCAGGAGATGCGGCGGACCTGAGCATCCGTAGGGCATTTCTTCCGCCTCGGCGGAAAGTTAGCTTGAACATATTGGAAACATGGGCCGATGCAAGCGCCTATGTGCCTGAAAAGCTGCATTTTCCCAGAAAAGTTAATGGGACGGCCAAGATTGCCGGAAAAATGCGCCCGCCTCGGCTTGACAGCTAGGAAGAGGCTCCATCCGCCTCCAGGTATGTTTTCACAGTAGCGATGAACTTGGCCACGGAAATCGGTTTGGACATATAGGCTTCGCATCCCCCTTCCCTGATTCGCTCCTCGTCTCCCTTCATGGCGAAGGCGGTAATCGCGATCACGGGGATGGACTTCAGCTCCTCGTCGGCCTTGAGCCAGCGCGTGACTTCGAGGCCCGACACCTCTGGCAGCTGGATGTCCATGAGAATAAGGTCCGGCCTATGGGCGCGCGCCAGCTCCATGGCTTCGATACCGTGGCTGGTTTTCAGCGTGGCATAGCCATGGGCCTCGAGGAGATCGTTGAAGAGCTTCATGTTGAGTTCGTTGTCCTCAACGATGAGCACGGTCTTCTTCAT
>DASRWK010000516.1:0-2289 GCA_035776715.1 Microvirga sp. | reverse complement strand
ACGGCGTCGATGAGGGTACGGAAAAGATCGGTATCGTAATTCGAGTGGACGCCTTGCAGCACCGCGGCCATGCGCTCGAGGCCCATGCCCGTGTCGATTGACGGCTTCGGTAGGGGCAGCCGGTTGCCCGGCTCGACCTGTTCGTATTGCATGAAGACGAGGTTCCAGAACTCCAGGAACCGATCGCCGTCTTCATCGGGGCTGCCGGGCGGCCCGCCCTGTAGGGCCTCCCCTTGATCGATGAAGATCTCCGAGCAGGGGCCGCAGGGGCCCGTGTCGCCCATCTGCCAGAAGTTGTCGGAGGTGGGGATGCGGATGATCTTGGAGTCGGAGAAGCCCGCGATCTTCTTCCACAGGTCCGCCGCCTCGTCGTCGTCGTGATAGACGGTGACCAGCAGCTTGTCCTTCGGCAGGCCGAACTCCTTGGTGATCAGTCCCCAGGCGAGTTCGATGGCGCGCTCCTTGAAGTAGTCGCCGAACGAGAAGTTGCCGAGCATCTCGAAGAACGTATGGTGGCGGGCCGTATAGCCCACATTGTCGAGATCGTTGTGCTTGCCGCCCGCACGCACGCATTTCTGCGCGGTCGCAGCCGTGGTGTAGGGACGCCTCTCGGCACCCGTGAAGACGTTCTTGAACTGCACCATGCCGGCATTCGTGAACATCAGGGTCGGGTCGTTGCGCGGCACGAGGGGGCTCGAGGCCACGACCTCATGGCCGTTCTTGGCGAAGTAATCGAGGAATGCCGACCGGATTTCGTTGACGCCGCTCATGGGTTCTCAAACTCGGATGCAGGGGCTTTTCGGGCCCGTAAAAGGTATTGTTTCGACGGGGGTTTTAGCCGCACGCAGACGCCCTGTCGAGGCGGCGTTTAGGCCAGAGAAGCGAATAGGCCCGCACCGGGCGCCTCAGTCCAATCGTCCCATTCGGGATGCAAGAAGGCGCAACCGCTCGACGAGCTGGATCCTGGCCGCCCAGAACCTTATCGGGCCGCATCGCCGAGGACACGGTTTCCTTGCCTTTCGAGGTGCCTGCCCAATTATTAGTCCGAGACACAAAAGCATCTCGGGGAGCGGCAGCGTCAGTGTGGATCACGTCTTTTCGTAGACGTTCAGGCAGTGCGTCATGGAGGATCGCAGGATCGGGTTTCCTTGCCCTTGCCCTCCTCTGCGGGCCTGCGGCGGCGCAAGCCCCTCTCATGCCGTCGCAAGAGCGAACGTGGCACCTCACCTTCTACGGCAGCCGATGGGTCAATGCCGATCTCCTGGAGATCCCGGAGCGGACACTCACGGGAGCACTGACAGGGGAGAACGCCTATTTCGTCGGAGCAGGTCTTTCGAGGGTCATCGTCCCCTCGTTCTCCATCCCGCTGCCGGGGACGGATTTCGCGTTTCAGGGCAACCGGATCGAACTCGAGGGTCAGGTGCTCCGCCACTTCGGCAACCAGAGCCACTGGGAAGGGACGCTCACGCTCATGTTCCGAACCGGGCAGATCCCGCTCTTCGGCGGATTGAGCGTGAATCTGGCGTTCGGCGAGGGCCTCTCCCTCGCGTCGGAGCGGCCGCGGCTCGAAGGCGGCAACGGTGTCGAGCCCACCCGGTTTCTCAACTACCTCGCTTTCGAAGCCGAGTTCTCCCACGCCTCCCTGCCGGGCGTTTACTTCGTCCCCCGGATCCATCATCGCTCCGGCGTTTTCGGGCTTTTTGCCGAGAAAGGGTCCGGGTCGAACTTCGTCGGGGCCGGGATCAGAGTGGATCTGCGGTAGTCCTGGCAGAAGGGCCGCCGGGACGGTGCGGCCGGCGCGGCCGGCGGCGGAGTACCCTGCCCCGGCTTCTCCTGAACCGGAAAAAAGACCGCCGCGATCTCTCGCGACGGCCGTTTCTTTGCCCTTGAAGGAGAGCAAAATCTCAATGGAGCCCGGTCTCGGGGGCCCAGTCTCGGCCGGACGACCGGCCGATGCCTCCGGCCTTAGTCGGCCGAACCTTCATCCAGGTCGTCGGCGGTCGGGGTCGCCTGCTCCAGGATGCGGTCGGCGATCAGGCCGGCATTCTGGCGGATGAGGGCCTCGATCCTGCCGGCGACCTCGGGGTTGTCGCGCAGGAACTGCTTGGCGTTCTCGCGGCCCTGGCCGAGGCGCTGGCTGTCGTAGGAGAACCAGGCGCCGGATTTCTCGACGATGCCGGCCTTGACGCCGAGATCGACGAGCTCGCCCACCTTGGACACGCCCTCGCCGAACATGATGTCGAACTCGACCTGCTTGAAGGGCGGAGCGACCTTGTTCTTGACGACCTT
>DASRWK010000515.1:0-4541 GCA_035776715.1 Microvirga sp. | reverse complement strand
CCGCCACCGTGAGCCTCGTGGCGTTCTCCGCGCAGGCGCAGGAGAAGCTGAAGGTGGGCCTGCTGCTCACCCTTTCCGGCCCCTCCGCCGTGCTCGGCCAGCAGGCCCGCGACGGCTTCCAGCTCGCCGTCAAGGAGATGGGCGGCAAGCTCGGTGGCCGCGACGTGGAGGTGATCGTCACCGACGACGAGCTGAAGCCCGATGTGGCGGTCACGAAGGTCAAGGGTCTTCTGGAGCGCGACAAGGTAGATTTCGTCGTCGGCCCGATCTTCTCGAACGTGGCGGTCGCCACCCACAAGCCGATCGTCGATTCCAAGACGTTCTACATCAGCGTGAATGCCGGCCCCTCCAACCTCGCCGGCAAGAGCTGCAATCCTTACTTCTTCGCCACCTCCTATCAGAACGACCAGAACCATGAGGTTCTCGGCAAGGTGGCCCAGGATCGCGGCTACAAGAGAGTTTATCTGCTCGCTCCGAACTATCAGGCCGGCAAGGATGCGCTTGCGGGCTTCAAGCGCCACTACAAGAGCGAAATCGTCGAGGAATCCTATGTTCCTCTCAACACCCTGGACTTCCAGTCGGAGCTTGCGAAGATCGCCTCCATGCAGCCCGACGCGATCTTCACCTTCATGCCGGGCGGCATGGGCGTGAACCTGGTCAAGCAGTATCGCGCCGCAGGCCTTGCCGACCGCATCCCGTTCCTGTCCGCCTTCACGGTCGACGAGACGAACCTGCCCGCGCAGCAGGATGCCGCTATCGGCATGCTCAGCGGCTCGAACTGGGCTCCCAACCTGGACACTCCGCAGAACAAGAAGTTCGTCGCGGCCTACGAGGCGGCCTACAACACCGTGCCGGCCTCCTACGCCATGCACGCCTATGATGCCGCCCTCCTCATCGACAGCGCCCTCAAGGCGACGGGCGGCAAGACCGATGACAAGGACGCCCTGCGCGCCGCCATCCAGAAGGCGGATTTCGAGTCCCTGCGCGGAGACTTCAAGTTCGGGGCGAACGGCTTTCCGATCCAGGACTTCTACCTCGTGAAGGCCGCCAAGCGTTCGGACGGCAAGCTCGAGACGGAAGTGGTGGAGAAGGTGTTCGACGACTACACCGATGCCTATGCAAAGGAATGCACGCTCACGAACTGAGACGCGAATGAATGGCCCGTCTGCTCCCGGCTCGGCCTCGAGCAGACGGGCCTTTCCTTTTCGCTTCGTGATCGTTCGTCTCCTCCGTGAGTGTCCAGGCGGACGCTCGACCGTTTCAGGCCTGCTGCCAGCGATGCGCGTATGACTGCAACATTCTTTGCCATTCAGGCTTTGAACGGCCTTCAGTTTGGGCTCATCCTCTTTCTGATCGCCGCCGGATTGACCCTCGTGTTCGGCGTGATGGACTTCATCAACCTGGCTCACGGCGTGCAGTACATGGTCGGTGCCTATCTGGTCGCCGCCTTCAGCGCCTGGACGGGCAGTTTCGGCTGGGGCCTTCTTCTGGCGCTCCCCACCGCCCTCGCTTTCGGCCTTCTGCTCGAAGTCCTCATCTTCCGGCACCTCTACGACCGGGACCACCTAGACCAGGTCCTCGCGACCTTCGGTGTCATCCTGTTCCTGAATCAGGGCGTGAAATTCGTCTGGGGCGCGGCTCCGCTGAGCGTGCCCGTGCCGGAGATCCTGTCGGGATCGGTGGAGATCATGGACGGTCTCCTCTATCCGGTCTACCGCATCGCCATCATCGCGGCAGGCCTGCTCGTCGCGGCGCTCCTCTACGTCGTCGTCAGCCATACGCGCGTCGGCATGCTGGTGCGGGCAGGCGCCACGAATGCGCCGATGGTATCGGCTCTCGGCGTCAACATCCGGCGGCTCTTCATGATCGTTTTCGGTTTCGGAGCGATGCTCGCGGGCTTCGCCGGAGCCATGGTCGCGCCGATCCTCTCCGTGCAGCCCGGCATGGGCGACAACATCCTGATCCTGGCCTTCGTGGTGATCGTGATCGGCGGCATCGGCTCGATCCGCGGGGCCTTCCTGGCAGCGCTCCTGATCGGTCTCGTCGATACGCTCGGGCGATCGTTCGCCCCCAACATCCTCCGCCTCGTCCTCGATCCTTCGGCCGCGAGCCAGACCGGGCGGGCGATCGCCCCGATGCTGATCTACATCTTCATGGCCGCCGTGCTGTTCTTCCGCCCCTCCGGCCTGTTCCCGGCGAAGCGATAAAGGCGTAGCGATGACAGAACTGACACATGCACGGTCTGCTTCCATGCCATCCGGCGCCGCGCGGTTCGACCTCGTTCCCATCGCGATCTTCGCGGCGTTCGCGGCGGCGCCTTTCCTGGCATCGGCGTCGGGAGCGGAGGGCTATGTGCTGTCGCTCCTCACCCGCGTGATGATCTTCGGCATCGCGGCCATGGCGCTCGATCTCATTCTCGGCTACGGCGCTCTCGTCAGCTTCGGCCACGCGGCCTTCTTCGGCATCGGGGCCTATGCGGTGGGGATCCTGGCGAGCCACGGCGTCGAGGATGCGCTCGTTCAGGTTCCCGTCGCTCTCGCGGCATCGGCATTCTTCGCCGCGGTGACGGGCGCGATCTCGCTGAGGACGAAGGGCGTGTACTTCATCATGATCACCCTCGCCTTCGCGCAGATGCTCTACTTCCTGGCCTCGTCGCTGGCCGCCTACGGCGGGGACGACGGGCTGACGCTTCCATCACGGAGCCTCGTGGCCGGCTCAAACCTTCTGGAAAACGACTATGCGCTCTACGGCGCGACCCTCGCCTGCCTGCTGGGCGCCTACCTCCTGTTGAGGGCGGTCGTGGCCTCCCGCTTCGGACGCGTCCTGCGGGGCACGAAGGAGAACATCACCCGCATGGAAGCCATCGGCTTCCAGCCCTTCTCCTTTCAGCTCACGGCCTATGTGATCAGCGGCATGATCGCGGGCCTCGCCGGATGTCTCCTGGCCAATCAGGCGGAATTCGTCAGCCCGGCCTTCATGACATGGCAGCGTTCCGGCGAGCTGATCTTCATGGTCGTGCTCGGCGGGCTCGGCTCGCTCCACGGCGCGATCATCGGCGCGGCGGCCTTTCTCCTCCTGGAGGAGTTCCTGCCGGAATTCCTCCATGCGGCGGGCTTCTTCCTGAACGACGATCTCCGCTGGCGGCTCACGGAGAACTGGCAGATGGTTTTCGGCCCCATTCTCATCCTGATCGTGCTGTTCGCCCGCGGCGGCATCATGGGTCTCCTGCGGCGAGGTCACCATGGCTGAACCTCTCCTCGAACTGCGCGGCCTCCGGAAGGCCTATGGGGCCATCGTCGTCACCGACGACGTGAACCTTTCCGTTCTGCCCGGCGAGCTGCACGCCATCATCGGTCCGAACGGTGCGGGCAAGACGACGCTCATCCACCAGATCTCGGGCACGCTGAGCTCCGATTCCGGACGGGTCCTGTTCGACGGCGAGGACGTCACCCCTCTGCCCATGCACCGGCGCGTCCTGCGGGGGTTGGCCCGCTCGTTCCAGATCACGAGCATCCTCCCGGCCTTCTCCGCCCTCGAGAACGTGGCGCTCGCCGTTCAGGCGCGCTCCGGATCGAGCTTCCGCTTCTTTGGTCAGGCGGCTCGGGAGAGGGCCCTGAACGAAGCGGCCATGGAATACCTGAGCATGGTCGGGCTCGCTCCCCGGGCACGGGTCGCCGCGGGCCTTCTGTCCCATGGTGAGAAGCGACAGCTCGAGCTTGCCATCGGACTCGCGACGCAGCCGAAGCTGCTCCTGCTCGACGAGCCGCTGGCGGGCACCGGCCACGAGGAATCCCTGCGCGTGGTCGAAACCCTGCAGCAGCTCAAGGGCCGCATCACCATCATGCTGATCGAGCACGACATGGATGCGGTTTTCTCCCTCGCCGACCGCGTCAGCGTTCTCGTCTACGGGCGCGTGATCGCCACCGACACGCCGGAGCGCATCCGAGCCAACGAGGAGGTTCGCGCCGCCTATCTCGGCGAAGAGGAGGTCGTGTAGTGCTGTCCGTCCGACATCTGCAGGCATCATACGGTGCGGCTCAGGTCCTGTTCGACGTTTCCCTCGATGTCGGCGCCGGCGAGGTGGTGACGCTGCTGGGACGCAACGGCATGGGCAAGACCACGACCATCAGGTCCATCATGGGCCTGCTGCGTCCGCGAGGCGGCGACATCCGGTTCGACGGAACCGTCGTGACGGGGCTCGCGCCGTACAAGGTCGCGCAGACCGGCATCGGCCTCGTCCCCGAGGGGCGGCAGATCTTCCCGACCCTGACCGTCGAGGAGAACCTCGTTGCGACCGCCGCCGCGCGGGCCGGGGCGCGACGCTGGAACCTGGACGAGGTGTACGGACTCTTCCCGCGGTTGAAGGAGCGCCGAAACAACCTCGGAACGCAATTGTCCGGCGGCGAGCAGCAGATGCTGGCCATCGGCCGGGCCCTCATGACCAACCCGAAACTCCTCATTCTCGACGAGGCGACCGAAGGACTCGCCCCTCTGATCCGCGCGGAGATCTGGTCGTGCCTCAAGCGCCTCCGGGACGAGCG
>DASRWK010000514.1:0-4597 GCA_035776715.1 Microvirga sp. | reverse complement strand
CGATACCTTCTTGCAGGATGAACGAAATTAAGTGTCAATACGGGCAAGTGACAAAAGTCACGACCCTGGGAGGAGAACAGAACACATGAAGCGTCGTCAGTTTCTACAGGCCGCTACGGTCGGTGCCGCCGCGACGGCGGTTGCAGCCCCCGCCATCGCCCAGTCGATGCCGGAGCTGAAGTGGCGCATGCAGTCCGGTTTCCCGAAATCCCTCGATACGATCTACGGCGCGGCCGAAGTGATCGCGAGGTTCGTGTCGGAAGCAACCGACGGCAAGTTCCAGATCCAGCCCTTCGCGGCCGGTGAGATCGTCGGCACGCCCCAGGTGGCCGACGCCGTGGGCAACGGCACCATCGAGTTGGGCCATACCTGCTCCTATTACTATTTCGGCAAGGATCCGACCTTCGCCATCGGCACGGCCCTCCCCTTCGGCCTCAATGCCCGCCAGATGAATGCCTGGCTCTATCACGGCGGCGGCAACGACCTGCTGAACGAGTTCTATGCCAAGCACAATCTGTACGGCATGCCCGCCGGCAACACCGGCGTCCAGATGGGCGGGTGGTTCCGCAAGGAAATCAAGACGATCGAGGACCTCAAGGGCCTCAAGATGCGCATCGCCGGCCTCGCCGGTCAGGTCATGACCAAGCTCGGCGTCGTGCCGCAGCAGATCCCGGGCGGCGACATCTATCCCTCCCTCGAGCGCGGCACCATCGACGCCGCCGAGTGGGTGGGCCCCTACGACGACGAGAAGCTCGGCTTCTCCAAGGTTGCCCCCTACTACTACTATCCGGGCTTCTGGGAAGGCGGTCCCGCCATCCACCTTTTCGTCAACAATGCGAAATGGAAGGAGCTGCCGAAAGCGTATCAGACCATCCTGACGGCCGCCGCGGGCTATGCCAACAACGACATGCTGGCCAAGTACGACGCCCGCAATCCGGCCGCTCTGCGTCGCCTGCTCGGCGCCGGGACGCAGCTGCGTCCCTTCTCGCAGGAGATCATGGAATCCGCGTACAAGGCCGCCAACGAGGTCTACGATGAGGTCTCGGCCAAGAATTCCGACTTCAAGAAGATCTTCGAGAGCGTCCGCGGTTTCCGCAACGAGGAATATCTCTGGTTCCAGGTGGCCGAGTACGCCTACGACACCTTCATGATCCGCGCCCGCGCCCGCGGCTGAGCCCGCCATCGATCCTGCCCGGGGCGGCCGTGTGCCGCCCCTTTATTCCGAGTCCGGCGTTTCCCACATTGGCTCCTCCCGGCCGTCCGCCCCTCGCCGTCGCGAGGGCCGTTGGCAGCATTGCGAAGGAACGATCGAGATCATGCGCTGGACAGTACGGATCAGCTTTCTTCTTTTCCTGGCCTGGGCGATCTTCATGGTCTCGCCCTTCGTGGCTCTCTACGATCTGAGCAAGGCTGTCGAAGCCAGAGACACGAACAGAATTGCGGAACGCGTGAACTTCCACGCCTTGCGGACCTCCCTCTCGCGCCAGATTCTCGGCGAGTACCTGAAAGACCAGGACCTTCAGGGAACCGAGCTGAACCTTGCGACCGAGGCGGGAACCGCCGTGCTCAATCCCGTCGTGGAGGAGCTCGTTACGCCGCAGGCTTTGATCGAGCTGTTCGAGGACGGCTGGCCCGAACGGGTTGCCGAACGCAGCCCGCAGGGCGCTGCCACTGCCCCTCGCCTCGACCTCGGGTCCCTCGAGCAAGCGTGGAAAACGTTTCTCTTCTCGGAATCCCAGGGTTTCCGGAGCGTCACGATCCCCGTTCCGGCGGACCGGCCGAAAGACGAGCAGTTCAGGATTACCATGCGCCTGCGATACACGACCTGGCGCCTGACCGGCATCGATCTGCCGGCCCCGTTGCGGGAGGAGCTCATCAGGCGCGCGGCTGTGACCGCGCAGTAAGCCCCCTCACTCTCCGAACGACCGTAGGACACCAGAAAGCCCGCCACGGTGTGAGGCGGGCTTTCTGGTGTCTTGCGCGGCATCCCTTGGCGCCGCATCTCTTGGCGCAGACATTCTCGCCATCTTTCTGCTATCGCGTGCGAAAGGAGAGAAGCGATCGGCTATTGTTGAGCAATCATCCAGCCGACAGCCACCAGCGGAAACACGGTGCCAAGCAAAAAGCAAATCACGTTCGAGGTCATTACATAACACCTCCTTCTATTCCTTCAACCACCCGGCCCGTTTTACGTTCCTCTCGGCGACATAAACTCCTATCGGGTATTTTTTACAGCCAAGCATGAACCAGATCCTCGCCTGAGCTATGCGCCTGATCTTTCGAGGGAACCCGGCTTTGCCGTTTCCATTGTCCCGGTGACGAGGCAGAGGACGACTGATGGACGAAGACGGATATCCCTTTCGCAGGTTCATGGGTGACGCCGAGTTCGTGCGAAAAACCCTGATCGTCCTGGGCCTGATCCTGCTGACTCTCCTGTTCTGGAAGCTCGCCGATGTTCTTCTCCTGGCCTTCGGGGCCGTTCTCGTCGCGATCATCCTGCACTCTCTCGCGGACCTGCTCGTACGCTATCTTCGCGTGGCCGAGCGCTGGAGCCTGAGTGTGGCCTCCCTTCTCATCTTCGCGATTTTCCTGCTCCTGGCTGTGATGTTCGGCACACAGATCCGCTCACAGCTGGCGAATGTGGCCGAGCAGCTGCCCTTCGCCATCGACAATTTCAGCAAGAATCTCGGATTCGGGGCCGTCACGGACAATCTCAACGAGATGCTGCGCGACGTGCCCAGCGGAGGCATCGCCTCACGGCTGGCCGGGATCGGCGGCACGATTCTCGGCGCCCTGACGAACCTCGTGCTCGTGATCGTGGCGGGCGTGTACATTGCAGCCTCGCCGAAGCTCTATCTTCAGGGGGTGATCAAGCTCTTTCCCATTCGCCATCACGAGCGCGTGGAAGGCTCGCTCCGCGCTTCCGGCGAGGCCCTGAGGCTTTGGCTCGTCTCACAGCTCATCGCCATGACCTGCGTGGGCATTCTCTCCGCCCTCGCCTATTGGTGGATCGGACTGCCCTCACCTTTCGCGCTCGGCCTCATTGCGGGCCTGATGGATTTCATCCCCTTCCTGGGCCCGTTCCTTGGAGCGGCTCCCGCGGTGCTGATCGCCTTCACGGTGAGCGGCGAGGCGGCTCTTTGGACGATCCTGGCCGCCCTCGTCATCCAGCAGATCGAGGGCAATGTCATCCAACCGCTGGTGACGCAGAATATGATCACCACGCCTCCGGCCTTGGCGCTCTTCGCCATTCTGATCGGCAGCGTCCTGTTCGGCACGCTCGGGCTGATCTTCGGCTTTCCCCTGGCTGTGGTCGTGTTCGTCCTGGTGAAGAAACTCTATGTCCGTGAAACGTTGGGCGAGTCCACGACGGTGCCGGGCGAGGACAAGGCGAACCAGGTCGAAAGCGGCAGTTAGGATCAAACCTGAAAAGGCGGACCCGCGCTTGTGCGCCGTTCGGCATCCAAGACCACTCGAGCAGACTGCGAGGATGCGAGATCCAGCCTGCGTGAGATCCCGATGGCGCCGAGGAATGCTTCGTCGTGGCTGACGACCAGGAGCGCGCCGTCATAGGCTCGCAGCCCCGCCTCGACGGCCTCGATGGAGTCGATGTCCAAATGGTTGGTCGGTTCGTCGAGGATCAGGAGGGAGGGCGGCGTCGGCCCGCCCAGCACGCAAGCCAGACCGGCGCGCAGCAATTGCCCGCCGCTGAGGCTGGAGACGATCTGGAGCGCCGCATCGGCCCGGAACATGAACCGGGCGAGCGCCGCGCGGCAGGCATTCTCACCCGCCTTCGGATTGAGGCGCCGGAAGTTGTCTCGGATCGAGGCCGAGGGATCGAGAAGGCTCACCTGCTGGTCGAATATCGCAAAGTCGGTCATGACGCGCACGGTTCCGGTCCAAGGCCGTACCTGCCCGGTGACGAGCGCCAGGAACGTCGTCTTGCCGGAACCGTTCGGCCCGACGATGGCGACGCGCTCCGGCCCGGTGACGGCAAAGGAGAGATCCCTGACGATGGGCCGGTCCGGTTCGTAACCGGCGCTCACGGCGTCGATCGTCAGGACCGACTTGCCGGATGGCAGGTTTGTCGGGGGGAGAGCGACGGAGAGCGGCTGAAGGATTTCGATGCGCTCGCGAGCGGAGGCGGCAGCCTCGAGAGCCTGTGCGCGACGCCGCTCCGCGAGACGGGCATTCTCACCGCTCGTGTCCTCGCTCCGGTCCTTGCGCATCCCGGCGAGGATTCGCGGCATGTCGCCCTTTGCGCGCTTCCTCTGGCCTGCACGGTCCCTGCGCGCCTTTCTCTCGGCGGTTTCCTGCGCCCTTCGGTCGATCTCGTCGACGCGCTTCTCGGCGTCCGCCAGCTCGCGCCTGGCGGCTGCGAGCTCAAGGGCCCTGCGCTCACGGTACTGGCTCCAACCGCCGCCGTAGCGCGTGGCTCCGAGCGAGGTCAGCTCGACGATGGCGTCCATGGTTTCGAGCAGTTCCCGGTCATGGCTGACGATGATCGCCCCGCCCCGCCAATCGGCGAGAAGATCGACCACTGCGGCGCGTCCCTCCCGGTCGAGGTTGTTGGTCGGCTCGTCCAGCAGCAGGAAGT
>DASRWK010000513.1:0-4931 GCA_035776715.1 Microvirga sp. | reverse complement strand
CCCGGGAATCCTGCGATCACGATCAGCATGGCGTTGCGGAAAACGTGACCGTAGAGCACCTGTCGCTCCGACAGGCCCTTCATTCGTGCGGTGAGCACGTATTGCTTGCGGATCTCGTCGAGGAACGAGTTCTTCGTGAGCAGGGTCGAGGTGGCGAAAGCGCCGAGCGCCATCGCGGTGATCGGCAGCACCAGATGCCAGAAATAGTCGGCGATCTGCATGTACCACGGCATGAAGGCCCAGTTCTCGGACGTCAGGCCGCGCAAGGGGAAGATCTGCCAGAACGAGCCGCCCGCGAACAGCACGATGAGCAGGATCGCGAACAGGAAGCCGGGAATCGCATAGCCGATGATGACGATGGCCGATGTCCAGATGTCGAAGGAGGAACCGTCGCGCACCGCCTTCTTGATTCCCAGCGGAATCGAAATGGCATAGGACAGAAGCGTCATCCACAGCCCCAGACTGATCGAAACCGGCAGCTTCTCCTTGATCAGCTCCAGGACCGAGATATCGCGGAAATAGCTCTTGCCGAAATCGAAGCGCGCATAGTCCCACAGCATCTTGAAGAAGCGCTCGTGGGCGGGCTTGTCGAAGCCGAACTGCGCCTCGAGCTGTTTGATGAACTGCGGATCGAGACCTTGAGCGCCGCGATAGCGGGAAGAGGACGACGCGTCGCCCCCGCCACCGGGACTCTGGCTCCCTCCGGAGAAATCGCCTCCGCCGCCCGATATGCGCGAGGTCGCGCTGGAATCCTGGCCCTGCAACTGCGCGATGATGCGCTCGACCGGGCCGCCGGGGGCGAACTGCACGAGCACGAAGGAGATGAGCATGATCCCGAGGATGGTGGGGATCATGAGAAGGATGCGGCGTGCGATATAGGCCAGCATCAGGCACCTGCACGGTTGCGGCCGATACGGCCGAGATGGGTGTCGCTGAAAGCGGTGGCGTATTTCAATCCGTATCCCAACATGCGGTCGAACCCGATATGCGCCACCCAGATGGCGGCTGTCCCGAGAAAGAGAGGAGCGTTCAGCATCAGCCCGGCACCCAGCAGGATCGCGGGTCCGAGAATGGTGTGGGCGGCATTGTAGATCGCGGCTCCCGTTCTGGGCCCTGCCATGTAACCGGCAAAGCTCAGATCCGGGCTGAAGAACAGGAGGGCGTAGAGCCACCAGGAGAGCTCTGTTTGGGAATAGGCGCCCGTGCCGAGGATGAACAGCGCCAAGCCTTCGAGACGCAGGAGCAGGCGGGGCACCCCCGCCACGGCCGGAGCCGTCATGATCGTGTTCAAACCTTACCCTCGCCCGATCCGCTTGGCCTTCTCGGCATCGTACCACCAGGTTCCCGGAGCTCCCGAGCCGAAGCGGGGCTTCTTCTCGGGGCGGGAGAACTGGTCCCAGTAGGCGATCCATTCGCTGGCTCGGTACCACATGGGGACCCAATAATGGCCCGAACGGAGAACCCGGTCCAGGGCGCGGCAGGCGATGTTGAGCTCCTGCCGGGACTTGGCGTTTGCGATCGTCTCGACCAGCGCGTCCACGGCCGGGTGGCTGATGCCGGCGATGTTCTGGGAGCCGGGCGTCTTCGCGGCCTGCGAACCGTAGACCACCCGCAGGCTGTCGCCGGGCGTCGAGCTGCCGACGAGGTTCCGGCTCGCCATGTCGAAATCGAATTCCTCCATGCGACGCTGGTACTGGGCGGCATCGACCACGCGGGAGAACGCATCGATCCCGAGCCGCTTCAGATTGGCCTGGAAGGGTTGCGTGTGCGGCTGGAGCGCGGCTTGGAAATCGAGGAACTCGATTCGGAACGGCTGTCCGTTTGGCAGCCTCAGCGCGCCGCCCTCTCGTGTGCAGCCTGCCGCGCGCAGCAGTTCGTCGGCCCGGCGCAGCAACCGCCGATCCTGCCCCGATCCGTCCGACACGGGCGGCACGGGCGGCTCGCCGAACACGGAGGCCGGCAGCTCGCTGCGGAACGGCTCCAGAAGCGCGAGCTCCTCGGGCGAGGGCGTGCCCGTCGCCTTCATGTCGCTGTTCTCGAAATACGACGTGGTGCGCTCGTACAGGCCGAACATGATGTTGGCGTTCGTCCATTCGAAATCGAAGGCGAGCCCGATGGCTTCGCGGATGCGCGGGTCCTTGAAGGCTTCGCGGCGGGTGTTGAAGTACCAGCCCTGGATGGTGGCGGGCGAGTCGTTGGAGATCTCCTCCTTCTTCACCTTGCCCTCGCGGATCGCCGGGAAGTCGTAGCCCGTCGACCAGGTGCGGGAGGTGTATTCCTCGTGGTAGTTGAGCGTGCCGTTCTTGAAAGCCTCGAAGGCGACGGTCCGGTCGCGGAAGTATTCCCAGCGGATGCGGTCGAAATTGTTCTGGCCCACATTCACCGGAAGATCCTTCGCCCAGTAATCCGGCACGCGCTCGAACTCGATGAAGCGCCCCGTCTCGAACCTGCCGACCTTGTAGGGTCCCGAGCCGAGCGGCGCCTCGAGCGTCGCAGCCTCGAAATCCTTGTCCTGCCAGTAGCGCTCCGAAAAGATCGGCAGACTGCCCACGACCAGATGCAGGTCTCGGCTGCGCTGCGGCGCGAATTGCACGCGCAGGATGTCGTCGGCTTCCGCTTCAGCCGAGGCCATCTGCGTCAGCAGGGCCCGGTATACCGGATGGCCCTTCTCCTTCAGGATGTTCAGGGAGAAGGCCGCATCCCTCGCCGTCAGTTTCGATCCGTCGTGGAAGCGCGCCTCGGGGCGCAGCATGAAGCGATAGGTCAGCCTGTCCTCGGAGACGCGCACGCTCCTCGCGACCAAGCCATAGAGCGCGTCCGGCTCGTCGCCGGAGCCCGCCATCAGGGAATCAAACGTGGCGCCCATGCCGGCTGCGCCGTCGCCTCTCAGCACGTAGATGTTCAGCGTGTTGAAGGTGTCGAAATTCTGGTTGCCGGTGGTCTGCTTGATCTGGAGCACCAGCGCACCGCCCTTGGGGGCCTCCGGGTTGACGTAATCGAATTGCTTGAAGCCGGCCGGGTATTTCAGCTCGCCGAAAGCCGAAAGACCATGGGTTTCGATCTCCCCGGCGGCTTCAGCGAAGCCGGATCTCGGCAGGAGGGTCACGATGGCGCCAGCGGCACTGGCTTTGAGCATGGCGCGGCGGTTGAACGATCTCATCGGGGCGCTCCCGTCCTGGCGGCTTTTGCCTCATCGTACCACCACACGCTCGGGAAGGCGGCGCCGGCATAGCGAGGCATGGTCTGCGGATGGCTGTAGCGGTCCCAGCGGGCAGTGCGCTGCTTCAGGGACGTCCATTGCGGCACCACGTAATTGTGGGCCAGCAGGACCCGGTCGAGCGCCCTCGTGGCGGCCACCAGCTCGTCGCGGTCCTTGGCGAAGATGATCCTGTCGATCAGCGCATCCACCGCCGGATCGGCGATTCCTGCCAGATTACGCGAGCCTTCGCGCCGGGCCGCCTCGGAGCCCCAGTACTCGCGCTGCTCGTTGCCCGGCGAGAGGGATTGCGCCCAGACGGTCGAGGTGATGTCGAAGTCGAACGAGCGGGTGCGGTTCGTAAACTGCACGTCGTCCACCGTGCGGACCGAAACGGCGATGCCGAGCCGCTCGAGCACGGATTTGTAGGGCAGGAACACGCGCTCGTCGTTGGGACTGCTGCTGAGAAGCTCCACGCTCAACGGCTCGCCGCGTGCGTTCACCCGTCGTCCGTTCTTCACCTCCCATCCGGCTTCGCGCAGCAGGCGGTCCGCCTCGCGCAGGCTGCTGCGGACATTCTCCGGCGTGTCGTTGACCGGATTCTCGTAGGGCGTCGTGAAGACCTCCGGAGGAACCTTGTCACGGAGGGATTCGAGAATCTCCAGCTCCTTCCCTTCCGGCAAGCCTGAGGAGGCGAGCTCGAGGCCGTGGAAATAGCTCCCTACACGCTCGTAGAGCCCGTAGAAGACCGTCCTGTTGAGTTCCTCGAAGGGAAAGGCGAGATTGAAGGCCCGCCGCACGCGCTCGTCCTTGAACTTGTCGCGCCTCAGGTTGAGCACGAAAGCCTGCATGATCCCGGTGGCGCGGTAGGGGAATTCCTCCAGAACCACACGGCCCTCCTGCCTCGCCGGAAAGTTGTAGCCCGTCGCCCAGTTGCGGGCGCTGTTCTCGGTCCGAAAGTCGATCCGGTCCGCCTTGAAGGCTTCGAGCAAAACCGTCGCGTCGCGGTAATATTCGTAGCGGATCTCGTCGATGTTGTTCTGACCGACATTCACATTGAGATTCTCGCCCCAGTAATCCTTCACGCGCTCGTAGGTGGCGTTGCGGCCCGCGTCGAAGCTCTTGAGGCGATAGGGACCCGAGCCCAGCGGCGGCTCCAGCGTCGTCTGCGTGACGTCGCGCCTGCGCCCGTCGGCAGTCGTGCCCTCCCACCAGTGCTTGGGCAGCACGATCAGCTGGCCCATGATCTGCGGCAGTTCCCGATTGCCCGTCTGGTTGAAGGTGAATTTCACCTCGCGCTCGCCCGTCTTCTCGGCCTCGGTCACATTGGCGTAGTAGAAGGCGTAGGTCGGGCTGTTGGCCTTGAGGGTCTCGAAGGAGAAGATCACGTCGTCCGCCGTGACCGGCTGCCCGTCATGCCATTTGGCCTCCGGGCGCAGCCGGAAAGTGACGGAGGAATAATCCTCCGGATAGGAGAACGCCTCGGCGAGCAGGCCGTAGGCGGCACTCGGCTCGTCGAATGAGGAGGCGGTCAGGGTCTCGTAGATGAGGCCCAGGCCCTGTTCGGGCGATCCTTTCACGCCCGCCACCACGATGTTGAAACTATCGAAGGTGCCCTGCGCTCCCAGGCGGACCAGTCCGCCCTTGGGGGCGTCGGGGTTCACGTAATCGAAATGCCTGAAGCCGGGAGGATACTTGGGCTCTCCGAGGAGGGCCGCGCCATGCCGCCACTGGG
>DASRWK010000512.1:0-6547 GCA_035776715.1 Microvirga sp. | reverse complement strand
CCCGCTCCCGGATGAATTGACGACCGGAGGCTTTGCCGTGCTCGACGATTCACCCCCCATCCCTCTCCCTGGACCGCTGCGGCATCGGATCGACAGCTTCGCCCGGTCGCTTCTCCAGCCTGTCCAGGCATTCGATTTCGCCACGCCCCCTTTCGAGCCAGCGCTGGCATCGCCGGAATCCGTCTCCTGGCGCATCTTCAAGAATCCCGTCTCCGTCTTCATCGGCGGAGTGGCGGCGGTTCTGCTCGAATTCGGGGAGCCGCGCGTGCGGGACGGGGTCTGGCAGCACAGCAGCTTCCGGACGGATCCGCTCACCCGGCTGCAGCGGACGGGCCTTGCCGCCATGGTCACCGTCTACGGCGCGCGCAGCAAGGCGGAGGCCATGATCGCAAGCGTCGTCCGGCGGCACGAGCAGGTCGTCGGACACACGCGCGAGGGCGAACCGTACCATGCGAACGACCCGGTGCTCCTCGATTGGGTCCAGGCAACGGCCGGCTTCGGCTTCACGGAAGCCTACCACGCCTATGTGCGGCCTCTGACGAGCGGCGAGCGCGCTTCCCTGTTCGTGGAATCCGCCCCGGCCGCACGCCTCTACGGAGCTGTCGGGGCTCCCTCATCGCAGCAGGAGCTCGACGCCCTGTTCGAGACCATGAAGGCGCGGCTCGTCCCCTCGCCCATCGTCTTCGAGTTCCTGGAGATCATGAAGCGGGCCCCGATCCTGCCCGCTCCGGCGCGTCCGGCGCAGAAAATGCTGCTCAAGGCCGCCGTCGAGATCCTGCCGCCCTGGATGCGCGAACGGCTCGGGCTCGAAGAGCGCTGGCGGCTCATAGCCTGGGAGCGCGCGCTGGTTCGCGCCATGGCCCGGGCGAGCGACCGGCTCGTCCTGCCGTCCTCCCCCGCCGTGCAATCCTGCCGCCGCCTCGGACTGCCGGACGATCATCTTTATCGGGATTGAAAGCTATTCTTCATATCCGCCAGTCGATCCAGACCAGCGATCACCATTCTCCTGCATACAGAAACTTTATACGGAAACATTTACACGCTCCTGCATAGAAGCAAAGAAGCCCGGCTCCAAGGCCGGGCTTCTCTGTAACTGCCTAAGCTCTCGCCTCAAGCCACCAACTGGCCGTGGCAGTGCTTGAACTTCTTGCCCGATCCGCAGGGGCAGGGTTCGTTGCGGCTGACCCGGCCCCAGGTGGAGGGGTCGTTGGGGTCGCGCTGGGCGCCAGTCGCCGGGTTGATGGACGTCGCGGCGAAGCCCTGGGGGCCGCCCTCGCCGAAGGCCGCTCCTTGGGGCATGTCGAACTCGTTCTCGCCGGTGGCGGGGTCGAGATGCTGCGGGAACATGGGCGGCAGCGGCTGCGCCTCGGGCTGCTGGAATACCACCTGGATGCGCATGAGCTGACCGGTCACCTGCTCGCGCAGATGCGCGATCATGGTGTTGAACAGCTCGAAGGCCTCCGACTTGTACTCGTTGAGCGGATCGCGCTGGGCGAGGCCGCGCCAGCCGATGACCTGACGCAGGTGGTCGAGGGTCACGAGGTGCTCGCGCCAGAGATGGTCGAGACTCTGCAGCAGCACCTGCTTCTCCACGTAGTTCATCACCTCGGACGAATTCGCTTCCACGCGCTGTGCATAAGCCTCATCGGCGGCCTTGGTGATACGCTCGCGGATCTCGTCGTCCGCGATGCCCTCTTCCTTCGCCCATTCCTCGACCGGCAGGTCGAGGTTGAGGAAGTTGGTCACGTTCCCCTTGAGGCCCTGGACGTCCCACTGCTCCGCATAGGCGTTCTCGGGGATGGCGCGGGCGACGATGTCCTCGATCACGCCGTGGCGCATGTCGTCGATGATCTCGCGCACGCTCTCCTGCGCCATAAACTCCTTGCGCTGCTCGAACACGACCTTGCGCTGATCGTTCATGACGTTGTCGTATTTCAGGATGTTCTTGCGGATGTCGAAGTTTCGCGCCTCGACCTTCGCCTGCGCGCGCTCGATAGCCTTGTTGATCCACGGATGGATGATGGCCTCGCCTTCCTTCAGGCCGAGCTTCTGCAGCATGCCGTCCATGCGGTCGGAGCCGAAGATGCGCATCAGGTCGTCCTGCAGCGACAGGTAGAACTTGGAGCGGCCCGGATCGCCCTGGCGGCCCGAACGGCCGCGCAGCTGGTTGTCGATGCGCCGCGATTCGTGACGCTCGGTGCCGAGCACGTAGAGGCCGCCCGCCGCGAGCGCCTTCTCCTTGAACATGGCGACTTCGTCGAGAATTTCCTTCTCGCGGCGCGCGCGCTCCTCGCCCTCGATTCCGGCAAGCTCTCGCTCGATGCGCATCTTGGCGTTACCGCCGAGCTGAATGTCGGTGCCGCGGCCCGCCATGTTGGTGGCGATGGTGATCGCGCCCGGCACGCCGGCCTGCGCGACGATGAAGGCCTCCTGCTCGTGGAAGCGGGCGTTGAGCACCGCGAAGTGCTTGGTGCCGCGTCCGGCGCGCGCATCCCTGTAGAGCGGCTCGAGCGCGTGAGGGTTCTCGAAGTCGATGAGCTTGTAGCCTTCCTTGATGAGGAGCTCGGCGAGATATTCCGACTTCTCGATGGAGGTGGTGCCCACCAGGATCGGCTGGCCCTTGGCCGAGGCGGCCTCGATGTCACGGATGACCGCCCGGTAGCGCTCCTCCATTGTGCGATAGACCTCGTCGTCGTCGTCGATCCGCGCCACGGGACGGTTGGTGGGGATCTCCACCACTTCGAGATTGTAGATTTCGAGGAACTCGTCGGCCTCGGTCGCCGCCGTGCCGGTCATGCCGCCGAGCTTGTCGTAAAGGCGGAAGTAGTTCTGGAAGGTGATGGAGGCGAGCGTCTGGTTCTCGGGCTGAACCTGCACGTGCTCCTTCGCCTCGAGCGCCTGGTGCAGGCCCTCCGAATAGCGGCGGCCCGGCATCATGCGGCCGGTGAACTCGTCGATGATCACCACCTCGCCGTTGCGGACGATGTAGTCCTTGTCGCGTTGGAACAGGGTGTGGGCGCGCAGCGCCTGATTCATGTGGTGGACGAGGGTGGCGTTCTGCGCGTCGTAGAGGTCGCCTTCCTTCAGGAGGCCCTCGGCGCGCAGAAGCTCCTCGATCTTCTCGGTGCCCTCTTCCGTGAGGGCTACGGAACGCTGCTTCTCGTCGACCTCGTAATCGCTCTTGTCGAGGCGCGGGAGCACCTTGTCGATGGCGTTGTAGAGATCGGAGCGGTCGTCGAGGGGGCCGGAGATGATGAGCGGCGTGCGCGCCTCGTCGATGAGGATCGAATCCACCTCGTCCACGATGGCGAAGTTGTGCCCGCGCTGGACCATCTGCGACATGTCGTACTTCATGTTGTCGCGCAGATAGTCGAAGCCGTATTCGTTGTTGGTGCCGTAGGTGATGTCGGCCGCATAGGCCTGAGCGCGCTCGGCATCGTCGAGGCCATGGACGATCACGCCCACGGAAAGGCCGAGGAAGCGGTAGATCTGGCCCATCCACTCGGCGTCGCGACGGGCGAGATAGTCGTTCACCGTGACCACATGGACGCCCTTGCCGGCAAGGGCATTCAGGTAGACCGGCAGGGTCGCCACCAGGGTCTTGCCCTCGCCAGTGCGCATTTCGGCGATCGAGCCCTCATGGAGAACCATGCCGCCGATGAGCTGCACGTCGAAGTGGCGCTGGCCGAGGGTGCGCTTGGCGGCTTCGCGGACCGTGGCGAAGGCGGGGACGAGGATGTCGTCCAGGGTCTTTCCGGCGGCGAGCTGGGCCTTGAACTCTTCCGTACGGGCACGCAGCTGCTCGTCGGAGAGAGCTTCCAGCTCTGCCTCCATCGCGTTGATGGCCGCGATCTTGGGCCGATAGGACTTCAGCCGGCGATCGTTGACCGAGCCAAAGATTTTCTTCGCGAGAGAACCGAACATCGGGAGCCTTCGAAAATTCCAGAATCCAGGAGATAAGGGGCGTTGAGGCCGCCTTATAGACCTAATTATGCGGAAGCGCATCTTAAAGACCGTGCCTGAACAGCGCAGCCGAGCCTCCGCAAGCAGACCCGAGGATAGGGCCACGCTTGGCAGGATGCTGTGACATAAATATGCCATCGCTTGCAAACGTAAACGGGTTGAGCCATCTGATCTCAGCTGTCCGTGGGCTCTGTCAGCCCACCAGAGGATCTGACATGTCTGCACTCTCGGTACGTAAAAACCTTCTCGCCCTCGGCGCCGCCCTGCCCCTGATGGCAGGCGCCGCCCTCGCACAGACGCCCCCGGCCTCGTCGCCTGCCACTTCCCCGGCCACCGTGCCTGCCGTAGACCCCTCCAAGGTGGTCGCCCGGGTGAACGGGATCGAGATTACGGAAGGGGACCTGGCTATCGCGGCCGAGGATCCGGCCCTGCAGATGCCGAACGTGCCCGACGAGCAGAAGCGCGAGCTTTTGACCGGCTACATGATCGACCTGAAGCTCGGCGCCAAGGCGGCCGAAGCCGCCGAGGTCGGCAGCAGCGCGGATTTCGCCCGCAAGCTCGCCTACAACCGGGACAAGACCCTGCTGGACGAATACCTCGATCAGGCCGCCAAGAAGGCCGTGACCCCGGAAGCCGCCCGCAAGCTCTACGACGAGACCGTCAAGGGCCTCCCTGCCGAGCAGGAGGTCCGCGCCCGCCACATTCTCGTCGACAGCGAGGAAGAGGCCAAGAAGGCTGTCGAGCGCGTGAAGGGCGGCGAGGATTTCGCCAAGGTGGCCGGCGAACTCTCCAAGGACCCCGGTTCCAAGACCGATGGCGGCGATCTCGGCTTCTTCACCAAGGACCGGATGGTCGAGCCCTTCGCCGAAGCTGCCTTCAAGCTCGAGCCGGGCCAGGTCTCCGAGCCTGTGAAGAGCCAATTCGGCTGGCATGTGATCAAGGTCGAGGAAAAGCGCACCAAGCCCGCGCCGAGCTTCGAGGAGACGAAGGACCAGGTCGAGGCCTATCTCGGCCGTAAGGCGCAGCAGGACCTCATCATGAGCCTGCGTAAGGATGCCAAGATCGAGCGCCTGGACGACAAGGGCAACCTCGTCGAGCAGAAGCAGCCGTAAGCCGAATCGGCAAGCTGTGGCTCACACGTCCGAAGGGCGGCCCTCAGGGCCGCCCTTTTCGCTTGGGAATCCTGTCGGCATACCTCCCCCTGTCATGGTCGGACATGTCCTGGCCATTTCGGTCAGACGAGCCCTGCGCTTGGCTGATCGGGATCACCGGCACGAGGCGGGTGATGAGGGGATGAGATCACGAAGGGAGTGTCGCCCTCACTTGTTCGTCCGTCCCATGCGGTTGGGATCGACGCCGCCCTCGCGGTTGGTCTGGTTCTCCACGTCGCCCTGAAAGGTCGAGCCGCCGTCGAGATCGCGCGGATCCTCACCGGATATGGTCGTGCCTTTGGAGCGTCCGATTCCAGGATCGACCTCGAGGTCGCTGCGCGGCCGCTCCTCGGGCTTGGTCTTCGGGTGCTTGCCGGTCATGAAAGCCTCCATTGCCTGCTGACCGGGTCAACGAGGACACAGCGGACGCGTTCCTTGCCGCCTGCGGACGCGCTCCGTGCAGCTTTGACTTGACAAAAAGCCTTAAAAAATCACAGGTCGCGGTTCCTAACACTGTTCCATCCGCTCACTGTTGAGACCCCGCATGTCCCAAACCGTGTCTCCGCTCGCGCCCAAGACATTTCCCAGCCTTCCCGCCATCGACGGCGTCCGGCTGGCAACAGCGGAGGCCGGCATCCGATACAAGAACCGGACGGATGTGCTCTACGTGACCCTGCCCAAGGACACGACCGTGGCGGGCGTGTTCACGCGTTCCAAATGCCCTTCGGCTCCGGTCGATTGGTGCCGCAAGAATCTTGCCAAGGGCACGGCGCGCGCATTGGTGGTCAATTCGGGCAATGCCAATGCCTTCACGGGCAGGAAAGGCGCGGAAGCCGTGAAGCTCACCGCCGAGATCGCGGCCGAAGCCGCGGGCTGCCGCGCCTCGCAGGTCTTCATCGCCTCGACCGGCGTGATCGGCGAACCGCTCGATGCCGCCAAGTTCCATGGCGTGCTGGAAGGCTGCGAAAAGAAGGCCAAGCCCAACGCCTGGCTCGATGCAGCCAAAGCCATCATGACCACGGACACCTTCCCGAAGGTCGCGACCCGCACGGCCACCATCGGCGGCGTCGAAGTGACGATCAACGGCATCGCCAAGGGCGCGGGCATGATCGCGCCCGACATGGCGACCATGCTCTCCTTCATCTTCACCGATGCGCCGATCGCCGCGCCGGTTCTGCAGGCGCTGCTCAAGAAGGGCGCCGACAAGAGCTTCAACTGCGTGACGGTGGACAGCGACACCTCCACCTCCGACACCCTGCTCTTCTTCGCCACCGGCGCCGCAGCCCAGCGCGGCGCACCCGCGATCTCGCTGCCGAGCGACCGCCGTCTGAAGGAGTTCCGCGCGGCGCTCGAGGGCCTGCTCTGCGACCTGGCCCAGCAGGTCGCCCGCGACGGCGAGGGCGCCCGCAAGTTCGTGACCGTGAAGGTGACGG
>DASRWK010000511.1:0-12452 GCA_035776715.1 Microvirga sp. | reverse complement strand
GCATAGACCTCGCGCTTCGGCAGGCCGAGCTCCGCTGCGACGAGCGCCGCCGCATCCTTGATGGAATGACTTTTGAGCGCGGCTTCGAGCTTGCCGTCGAGCGCCGCGTCGGCTTCAGCGGTGTGCATTTCCTTCGTGGCCTCGCCGATCAGCACCACGATTTCGCCTTTCGGGGGGCCTTCCTCCGCGAATTGCGCCGCGAGTTCCGGCAATGTGCCGCGCCGGATGGTTTCGAACATCTTTGTGAGCTCGCGCGCCACCACGGCCTGGCGCTCGCCCAGAACCGCTGCGGCGTCCGCCAGCATCTCGGGCAGGCGGTGCGGGCCTTCGAAGAGCATCAAGGTGCCGGGGATCGCGGCAAGCTCAGCGAGCCGCGCGCGCCGCGCCGCGCTCTTGGGCGGCAGGAAGCCCTCGAAGAAGAAACGGTCCGTCGGCAGGCCCGAAGCCACGAGGGCGGTGAGCACGGCCGAGGGGCCGGGAATGGGCGTGACCGGCAATCCTTCTTCGATGGCGGCCTGCACCAGCTTGTAGCCGGGATCTGAGACGAGCGGCGTGCCCGCATCCGACACGAGCGCCAGGGCCTGTCCCTCGCGGATGCGGTGAACCATGCGCTCACGCACGGCGTCGTTGGAATGCTCGTGATAGGCCACCAGCGGCGTGGTGATGCCGTAATGGGCGAGCAGGGTCTTCGTCACCCGTGTGTCCTCGGCAAGGATCGCGTCTGCCGCCGCCAGCACGTTCAGCGCCCGGAAGGACACGTCCTGCAGGTTGCCGATGGGAGTCGCGACCACATAGAGGCCGGGGCTCAGGGGTTTGGCCTCGGCGGCAAGGCCGAAGGCGGTGAAGGTGGCGGTCCGCTCGCCCGGCTCGCGCCGTCTGGTCCGGTTGTCGATTCTCTGTGTCATCGCCTTCCACTCTCGCACGAACGCCCCGCCGGGCGGAAGCAGCCTTGTTCTCCGAAGGAACGGAGAGGGAAACAATGTTTACCTTCTGCGGCCAAGATCGGTTCCGGGTCCGATGAGCTGTTTCCAGGAAGGGGGCGGAGATGGTGTCGTTTTTCAAGGGGAGGGAGAGGAGGCCCGCCGGCCGGGCGGCCGTGGCTGTGCTGATGACGGGCGCGCTGGCGCTTTCGGGATGCGTGGGATCCCTCGCCGGATGCAGAAGCCGAGCCGGCCCGCGCCGAAAACTGCTTCCTATCAACCGATTCCCGATGTCGATCTGCCGCTGGAGGGCGGTCCCGCAGCTCCCGTGCAGGATTTCGCCGCCGGGAAACCCGGCGCTCCGGTGAGCGGCTCGACCATCGGCAGCGGCCCCGTGAAGGTCGCCTTGATCCTGCAGCTGTCCGGCTCCGCGCAAGGAGCCTCGGTGGGGCAGAGCATGCGTAACGCCGCCGATCTGGCCATCAGTGAGTTTCCGGGCTCTGACCTCACCGTTCTCGTGAAGGACGATCGGGGCACGCCGGAAGGCGCGCGGGAGGCCGCCCAACTGGCCCTTGCGGAAGGAGCCCAGCTCATCCTCGGCCCGCTTTTCGCCGGCTCCGTCCAGGCAGCCGGACAGGTGGCGCTGCAGGCAGGCAAGCCTCTCATCGGCTTCTCCTCCGACAGGGCCGCTGCCACGCATGGCGTCTATCTTCTGAGTTTCATGGTCCAGGCGGAGGTCGACCGCATCATCGCCTATGCCGCCTCGCAACACCGCCGCTCCATCGCGGCCCTGATTCCCGATACCGCCTATGGCCGCGTGGCCGAGGCGCAGATGCGGGAGGCGGCTGCCGAGAACCGCATCCGCATCGTCGCCGTTGAGCGCTATCCGGCCGGGCAGCCCCACGGAGCGGTGCAGCGGTTGGGCGCCGTGGTCGGTGGGCCGTCGCCGCAGGCGGATGCGCTGTTCATCCCGGATAACGGCGACGGATTGCCTGGCGTCGCTCTGGCGCTGCAGACCATCCGCTTCAATGCGCAGCAGGTGAAGCCGCTCGGAACCGGCCTGTGGGACGAGGCGCGGGTATTCGCCCTCCCTGCGCTCCAGGGCGGCTGGTTCGCGGCGCCGGACAAGCGCGGCTTCATGGATTTCTCCGCGCGGTACCGGGCGCGTTTCAACAGCGAGCCGGTGCGCCTTGCCACCTTGTCCTACGATGCGGTGACGCTGGCGGCGGCGCTTGCCCGCATACAGGGGCCTCAGGCCTACAATGACAGCGTGCTCACGAACGGAGCGGGCTTCGCCGGGGCTGACGGCGTGTTCCGCTTCAATCCCAACGGCACCAACGACCGCGCCCTGACCGTTCAAGAAGTGCGGGGCGGCACGGCCGCTGTCATCAGCGCCGCGCCGCGCAGCCTGATGGCGAGCTACTGACCGCAAAGCCCTACTTGCGCGTCAGCGTCGCGCTCAAGTCAGGCTTGTTGTTGAGGGTCTGGAACACCACGCAGTAACGCTCGGTCAGCTTGAGCAACTGATCGATCTTCTCCTGCGGCGCATCCGTATCCACCTCGAAGGAGAGGCGGATGTTCTTGAAGCCGACCGGCGCGGTCTTGTCGACGCCGAGCGTGCCGCGAAAATCGAGATCACCTTCCGCCTTCACGGCGCCATGACGCAGATCGATTTCGAGCGCCGTCGCGACAGCCTTCAGCGTCACGCCTGCGCAGGCCACGAGCGCTTCGAGCAGCATGTCGCCCGAGCACAACTCCGCGCCCGAACCGCCGGTGGCCGGATGAAGCCCCGCCACCGCGAGCGCACGGCCGGTTTCGACCTTGCAGGCGATGTGCTGATCGTCGAGCGTGCCCTGTGCCTTGAGCGTAATGACGGCGGATTCCGGGCTGCTGCGGTATTGATCCTTCAACGGCGCCTGAAGGGCGCGCAGTTCGGTCGAGTCCATGATGCCAGTCCTTGTTACCACCACAGTGCGGCCGCCTGACGGTCGCGCTCGCGCTGCGGCTGCTGTCGAGGGGTGTTGAGGGAATGATCGAGCGCCGTCAAGACGCGGCGCACGGAACTTTCGAACGGCAAGCCGGTCTTGTCGCGCGGGCGGGCGAGGGTGAGCGGCAGCTCGTCGAAGATGCGGCCGGGCTTCGGCTGCATGACGACCGCACGGTCGGAGAGAGCCACCGCCTCCTGCACATCATGCGTGACGAGAAGGACCGTGGGGCGCGTCTCCTCCCACAAGCCCAGCAGATGCTCATGCAGGCTCGCGCGGGTGAACGCGTCGAGAGCGGAGAAGGGCTCGTCGAGAAGCAGCACTTTCGGGTTGGTCACGAAGGCGCGGGCAATGGCGACGCGCTGCTGCTGGCCGCCGGAGAGATCGCGCGGCCAGCGTTCGGCATGTTCGGACAGGCCGATTTTCTCGAGCGCATGCTTCACGCGGTTTCTTCGCTCGGCCGCACTGAGGTGATCGAGCCCGAAGGCGATATTCTCCGAAACCGTGAGCCATGGCAGGAGGCGCGGCTCCTGGAACACGATTCCGACGGACGGGTGCGGGCCGGAGAGAACTTCGCCATCGAGGCGGATGGCGCCCGCGCTCGCCTGGTCGAGGCCGGCGATGAGGCGCAGCAACGTGGTCTTGCCGCAGCCCGAGCCGCCGATCAGGGACACGATCTCGCCTTCATGAACGGAGAGATTGATGTCGGACAGCGCGCGCGTGCCGTCGGCATAGGTCTTGGAGAGGTGTTCGAGCTGCAGCATCAGAGTCTCTCCCGCACGGTATCCTGCCAGCGCACGAGCGGCCTGGTGAGAACGACGAGCAGGCTGTCGGCGATCTTGCCCAGAAGGGCGAAGGCGATGATGGCGGCGAGGATCTGATCTGGCTTACCCATCTGCTGCCCGTCGACCAGCAGATAGCCGAGTCCCTCCGAGGCCCCCATGAACTCGGCCGCGACCACGAACATGAAGCCGAGGCCGAGGCCGGAGCGCAGCGCAATCACCGCTTCGGGCAGAACGGCCGGCAGCAGGATGCGTTTCGCGAGCTTGACGCGCGAGAGACGGAACACATGGCCGACTTCCACGAGCTTGCGATCGACGGAGAGGATCGCGCCCGCAATGCCGAGATAGACCGGGAAAAACACGCCTACGGCGATCAGCGCCACCTTCGAGGCTTCGAAGATGCCGAGCCAGAGAATGAAGAGCGGCACCCAGGCAATGGATGGAATGGCGCGCAGGGCCTGCAGCGTTGGATCGAGCACGTGGCGGACTGTGCCGCTGGCTCCCGAGAGCGCGCCGAAGACGATGCCGGCCGCGGCACCCAGAACGAACCCGGTGGCGATGCGCCAGAGCGTGGCCCAGACATGGGCCCACAATTCGCCCGTTTCGGCGAGGGCCCAGAGCGCCGCGACGATGCGGCTGGGTGGCGGAACGAGGCGTCCCTGCGCGAGGCCCGTGCGTACGGCGGCCTCCCAGAGGAGCGCGACCGTGACGGGAAGCAAAAAGCCGAGAAGAATCCGCCAATCGAACGCGCGACGCTTCTCGGCAGGGGAGGGAGCCGCGAGAGCGGCGGCCCCCTGTTGGGAGGACCAGGCGTGGCTTGTGGCTTGGCCTGACACGGCGCTCTCCCGTGACGTCGTCATTCAGTGGGCCGCCGTGGCGAAGCCGCGGTCGATGAGGGCATCGACGGCAGCGCGCACGTCCGTATCGGCCGGAACGACGCCGGCCTGCTGCAGGGCCACTCCCGCAGCGAGGATCGTGTCGGCCTGGGGCTGACCAATGGCGGAATGGGTGAGCTCGGTGCGCTCCAGCTGACGCTCGATCACCGCGTCCGGCAGCTTGGTGTAGGTCGCGAGACTCTTCCTCAGCTCCTCCGGATGGGCGAGGGCGTATTGACGAGCCTGCTCATAGGCCTTCAGCACGCGGCTCACGAGAGCCGGATTGTCCTTGGCGAAGCTCTCGGACACGTTCAGGACGCCCCAGGTGTTGGCGGTCGCGTTGCGATAGAAGAGCTGGGCGCCGCTCTCCACTTCCGCGGCAGCCATCAGCGGATCGAGGCCGGCCCAGGCATCCACGTCGCCGCGCTCGAGGGCTGTGCGGCCGTCCGGGTGCTGGAGCAGGACGAGCTTCACGTCCTTTTCGGTGAGCTTGGCCTCCTGGAGGGCGCGCACGAGAAAGATGTGCGGGTCGGTGCCGCGGGTGACGGCGACGCGCTTGCCTTTCAGATCCTCGACCTTTGCGATGCCCGTGTCCTTGCGGGTGACGAGGGCGGTCCATTCGGGGCGGGAATAAACGAAGACCGACTTGATCGGATTGCCGTTGATTTTTGCGATTAGGGCCGCGGCGCCGGCGGTGGAGCCGAAATCGATGGAGCCGGCATTGAGGAACTCCAGCGCCTTGTTGGAGCCGAGCGACTGCACCCAGCGGACGCCGATGCCGTCCTTCTCCAGCTCTTTCTCCAGAAAGCCCTTGTCCTTCAGGACGAGGCTCACCGGGTTGTAGGTGGCGAAGTCGATCTTGATCTCCTTCGGCTGCGCGAAGGCGCCGGTGGCGAGGGAGGTCAGGCCGGTGGCGAGGGAGGCGGCGAGGAGGAAACGGCGGGTCAGGCTCATTTTTAAGGTCCCATGGTGTGCGCATGGGAGCTTGGGACTTGAGACCCTGGAGCGCCCGACGCTTTAGCTGCACTTGTTTCGCGCCCGCAAGCTGCTTGCTCAAATCGGCGCGTGTTCTTTTTATGGGACGTCTTGTTTTTTGTGTCAAACAAAATTTCTTATAAAGAACACTCTATCCGTCTAACCGGATAAGTCCAGCCTGCTCTTGGGGCTGGGCGTCAGGAGTGATAAGCCGAGAGCAGTTTCCGAACGTGGTTGTTCCATGCCGCTCCACAATTCAGACGCCATCCTGAAGGCTCTCGGCGACCAGCCGATCCACGATGCGGGGGAGTTGCGGGCCAGGCTGGTGCCCGACCTCAAGCTCTACCTGGAGGAAGGCCGCGCCAAGGCGGAACAGGAGCTGCTGGACACCAAGGACGGCTTCGTTTGCGCCAAGTATCTTTCGGCGCATATGGATGACCTCGTCCGCCTCGTGCACCATGCGGTGGTGCGCCATCTCTATCCGGCAGGGAATCCGACTTCGGGCGAGCGCATCGCCGTGGTGGCGACCGGCGGTTACGGGCGTGGCACCCTGGCCCCGGGCTCGGATGTCGATCTACTGTTTCTTCTTCCCTACAAGCAGACAGCCTGGAGCGAGAGCGTCGTCGAGGCGATGCTCTATGTGCTGTGGGATCTCAAGCTGAAGGTCGGGCATGCCACCCGCTCGGTGGAGGATTGCATCCGCGAGGCGGCTGCGGACATGACGATCCGCACATCGCTCCTGGAGGCCCGGTTCCTGTTCGGGGATCGCGCGCTCTTCGACGATCTCGTGCAGCGCTTCGACAAGGAGATCGTCGCGACCTCCGCGGCGGAGTTCGTCGATGCGAAACTCAAGGAGCGTGATGCGCGCGTCGCGAAGGCCGGGGCGTCGCGCTACCTCGTCGAGCCCAACGTGAAGGACGGCAAGGGCGGCTTGCGCGATCTCAACACGCTCTTCTGGATCGGCAAATACGTCTATCAGGTGAAGAAGCCGAGAGAACTCGTGAAAGCGGGCCTCTTCACGCCGGAGGAGTTCAAGCTCTTCCAGCGCTGCGAGGAGTTCCTATGGCGCGTGCGTTGTCACATGCATTTCGCGACGGGCCGCGCCGAAGAGCGCCTTACCTTCGACCTGCAGCGCATGATCGCCGAGCGCATCGGCTTTGCGCCTCGCGGCGGATTGTCCGCAGTCGAACGTTTCATGAAGGCCTACTTTCTCATCGCCAAGGACGTGGGTGATCTGACCGCCATCGTCTGTGCGGAACTCGAAGCGCGCCAAGCGAAGAAACGACCCATGCTCGATCGCGTGTTCGGCCGCTTCCGCCGCCGTCGCGGCGGCAAGCTCGCTGGCAACGACTTCTTCATCGACAACAACCGCATCAACGTGAGCGGCGGCGACGTGTTCGAGCGCGATCCCGTCAATCTCATCCGCCTGTTCTGGCTCGCGGACAAGCACAACCTCGCGATCCACCCCGATGCGACGCGGCTGGCGACACGCTCCCTGAAGCTCATCGGGCAGACCCTGCGCCGCGACCCGGAGGCGAACAGGCTCTTCCTCGACATCATCACCTCCAGAAATGCGCCGGAAGTGGTTCTGCGGCGCATGAACGAGGCGGGCGTGCTTGGCCGCTTCATCCCTGATTTCGGACGCATCGTCGCGATGATGCAGTTCAACATGTATCATCACTACACGGTCGACGAGCACCTGATCCGCTCCATCGGGGTGCTGACGGAGATCGAGGCGGGGCAGCTCGGCAACGAACATCCGCTCGCCAACCAGATCTTCGGCACGATCCAGAACCGCCGGGCGCTCTACGTCGCCGTCTTCCTTCACGACATAGCTAAGGGGCGCCCGCAGGATCACTCGATCGCGGGCGCAGCGATTGCGCGGAAGCTCGGACCACGTTTCGGGTTGAGCGAGGCCGAGACGAGCACGGCGGCCTGGCTCATCGAACATCACCTGCTCATGTCGAACACGGCGCAGAGCCGCGATCTGTCTGATCCTGCCACCATCAAGAACTTTGCGGATGTGGTGCAGACCATGGAGCGCCTGAAGCTCCTGCTCGTGCTCACCATCGCCGATATCAAGGCCGTGGGCCCTGGCACCTGGACGGGCTGGAAGGGCCAGCTCTTGCGCACGCTCTATTATGAAACCGAGATGTTGCTCGGCGGGGGCGCTGCGGATGTGGCGCGCTCGGATCGCCTGCGCCTCGCGCAAGAGCAGTTGCGCAAAGCGCTCCCCGACTGGTCCGCCGAGGAGTTCGAGGCCTACGCGGCCCGCCACACGCCAGCCTATTGGCTGAAGACGGACGACGAGCGGCGTGTGAAGCAGGCGCAATTCGTGCGCGACGCGGAAAAGGCCGGGCGCACGGTCACCACCTCCTACGAGACGGATCATTTCCGTGGCGTCACGGAGCTCACCATCCTCTCGCCGGATCATCCGCGCCTGCTCGCCATCGTCACCGGTGCGTGCGCTGCGGCGGGCGGCAACATCGTGGATGCGCAGATCTTCACGACAACGGACGGCATGGCGCTCGACACAATCGTGCTGTCGCGGGCTTTCGACCGCGACGAGGATGAGCTGCGCCGTGCGGAGCGCGTCGCCAAAGCCATCGAGCGCGCGCTGAAGGGCGAGGTGAAGATTGCGGACCTCGTGGAAAGCAAGCGACCGTCGAGGCCGTCGAAGGCGTTCCATGTGCCTCCGGAGGTCACGATCGACAATTCCCTTTCGAGTCGCCAGACCGTGATCGAGGTCTCGGGCCTCGACCGGCCGGGCCTGCTCTACGATCTCACCACGGCCCTGGGAAAGCTCAATCTCAACATCGCCTCCGCCCATATCGTGACCTTTGGGGAGAAGGCGGTGGACGTATTCTACGTGACGGATCTCACAGGCACGAAAGTGACCCATGCCAGCCGTCAGGCCACGATCCGCCGCGTCCTGCTCGATGTGTTCAAGACAAACGAAGCGGAGCCGCTTCAACGGCGAAGCGCTTGATTTGTGAGCGCTTCGACCTGATATGTGCCCTGACCCTTTTCCCTATCGCTAGTTGATCGATCATGAACCCGAACGACACGGATAACCAGAACATGAATCCTCAGGCCGAGACCGCCAACGGCGCCGAGAACGAGGCCGCCGCTGCCTCTCAGGCCGACCCTGTGGCCGTTCTCGAGGCCGAAAAGGCCGATCTGAAGGACAAGCTCCTGCGTCTCATGGCGGATATGGAAAACCTGCGCCGCCGCTCCGAGCGCGAGATGGCCGACCTGCGCACCTATGCCGTGGCTAACTTCGCCCGTGACATGCTGACCGTAGCCGACAACGTGCGCCGCGCCATCGAGAGCGTTCCGGATGAGGCGCGGGCGAGCGCCGAGGGAGCCTTCAAGGGCCTCATCGAGGGAATCGACCTCACCGAGCGCGACCTCCTCAAGACTCTGGAGCGTCACGGCGTGAAGAAGCTTGACCCGCAGGGCCAGAAATTCGACCCGAACGTGCACCAGGCCATGTTCGAGGTGCCCAACCCCGACGTGCCGAGCGGCACCGTGGTACAGGTGGTCCAGTCCGGCTATGTGATCGGCGACCGCGTTCTGCGCCCGGCCTTGGTCGGTGTAGCGAAGGGCGGCCCGAAGGCTCCGGCCAATGGGACCGGCTCCGAAGCAGCCGAAAATCCCTCTTCCGCTTCGTAAGTCAAATTTCTCCAGCGATCCCCTTCGGGGCCATCGGCACCACCGTCTTCGCACCGATCCCACAAAGCGTGACGGATCTCGAAGACGGCTGGCGGGGTCGCGGGCTCTCCCGCGGCCTTCGGTGGGCGGGCGCCGGAATCCGGCGTGGGGAGCCGCTGTGCCGCCCCCGGGGCGGGAGACTTAGCGCATCGTGCGAAAAGGTGGATCCGGCTTTTCTCGCCAAACGATGCGGTGCTTGAAGCCCGGAGCATCGGACCCGAAAGTGCAAATCCACTTTCGGGTCCGATGCTCTAGAACCTCATCTCGAGGCCGTCCGCAATGGCCCGGAAGCGTGGCAGGTTGCGGTCCCTTTCTTCCTCGCGGGTGAGGCCGACCATGCGCACGTAGCGGTCCCCGTCGAAGCGGATCGACTGCATCACCACGATCGGCTGTCCCGATTCTGCCTCGACTGCTCTCGCCACGATCTCGTGCCAGTCCTGGCCTCTGAGGCGGAAGGAGTCCGAGCGCTCGATCCGGATGTTCCTGAGCACCTGGTTGGCGTAAAGGGCGGCCTGCGCGAACTGCTTGCGCTGCTCGCTGGAAGGTGGAACGGGCTGCAGCGAAGATCCTACGATCATCATCGGCTGCTCGACGGCTTTGATGGTGTCCTTCGGCCCATCCGTGAACAGAACCGAACTTCCGGCGATCACGCGGACTGGCCTGAACCCGGCATTCTCGACGATCCGGAATGGCAGGGCGGAAACCTGCTCTTCCAGAGACACGTCATGACGAAGGGCGACGCTCTTCAGGGCTTCCCGGATCTGCTCGTCGCTGTACCCCTCGCTGCCGCCGTTCACCTGCGCTACGACAAGGCCGGTCAGGGCCTCGTCCTTGAGCAGAAGGAGCCATTTGCGCCCCATCACGGGTTTCACCATCGTGCCGCTGACCAGAATGCCGGAGCTGGATCCCAGCTTCACATCCTCCTTGGTGGTCAGCTCGAGGCCCTGCTTCTTGAGCACGTCCTTGGTGAGCCCGGAGGAGAGCTGATCGAAGGCCCCGGCCGGCAATTCCGAGAAAGTGATCACTGCGGCGCGCTCCTCGTTCTCGAACCCGCTGAAGCGCTTCGACAGGGTCATGTCGGGCGGGGGAACCAGGCCGATGCGGGACGCCGGCGGGAAAACGGGTTCCGCGGCGAAGGTCGCCTGGACGGACAGGATGAAGCCGAATGCAGCAGCCGTAAGAGCTTTCATGGGTGCCCCTTGGGAGATCTTGTGGCTTAGAGGCTAAAGCGGCTTTTCCACCCTTCGCAAGGTGAGATTGAGCCGCCCTCCCTGCGGCAGCAGGTCAGAGCTGCCGGGGATCAGCCGGTCGATGCCATGATAGATCAATCGGGCTGGTCCGCCGAGCACAATTGCGTCGCCGGATTTGAGCCGGATCGATCGGGTCGGGTCCTTGCGGTTGAGACCGCCAAAGCGGAACAGGGCCGTGTCGCCGAGCGAGAGCGAGACGACGGGCGCGTCGAACTCTTCCTCGTCCCTGTCCTGGTGCAGTCCCATGCGGGCCGTGGTCTCGTAGAAATTGATCAGACAGGCATCGGCCGGGTGTGGATAGAAGCTCAAGGTCTCCCAGACTTCGCGGACCTGGTCGGGCATGGCCGGCCAGGGGCGGCCGGTCTCGGGATGGAGCGGCTGGTAGCGGTAGCCTTCCACATCGGAGACCCATCCGAGCCGCCCGCAATTGGTCATCCGCACCGAGAAGGGTTTCCCCGTGCGTGGCATCCGCGGCGTGTATAGGGGCGCGGCGCGCGTGATCTCGCGGAGGGACTGGAGCAACTGCTCCTGGGCCTGTCGGTCCAGGTAATCCGGGTAATAGACGAGGCCGGGGACGAGAGTGATAGGGGACATCAGATTATGGTGGCACGCCCCGTCCATTCTTGTCATCACCGGCCGCGTGCCGATGATCCCGATTGTGGGGCGCTGCGATCTTCCAGACGGATTGGCCGGGACGAGCCCGGCCATGAGGGAGAGAGGCGCGACGAGCTGCCTTACCCCTCCAACACTTCCTTGCTGGTGACGGTGGTGTCCGCGTTGAGCTTGTAGACCAGCGGGATGCCGGTCGCGAGTTCGAGGCTTGGAATCGTCTCGGCGGTCAGGCCGTCGAGCACCATCACGAGGGCGCGGAGCGAGTTGCCGTGGGCTGCCACGAGCACGCGCTCGCCGCGCATCACGCGGGGCAGGATCTCGCGGATGTAGTAGGGCAGCACGCGGGCGACCGTGTCCTTCAGGCTCTCGCCGCCGGGCGGGGGCACGTCGTAGGAGCGGCGCCAGATGTGAACCTGCTCCTCGCCCCAGCGGGCACGGGCATCGTCCTTGTTGAGGCCCGACAGGTCCCCGTAATCGCGCTCGTTGAGCGCCTGGTCGGCGATGGTCTTGAGGTCGGGCTGACCGATCTCTTCCAGAATCAGCTTGCAGGTGCGCTGGGCGCGGCCCAGAGCGGACGTATAGGCCACGTCGAACTGCACGCCCAACTCCTTCAGGCGGCGGCCGGCATTGCGCGCCTCCTCGATGCCGAGCTCGGTCAGGCCCGGATCCTTCCAGCCGGTGAACAGGTTCTTGAGATTCCATTCGCTCTGGCCGTGGCGGGCGAGCACAAGAAGGCGATCCATCTCTCAGCGTCTCCGTTTCGTCGCGGGGTGAATGTCTTAGAGGGCGTTGAGGCCGAGCACATCGGCCATGGTGTAATAGCCGGGCTTCTTATCGAAGCCCCAGAGCGCGGCCTTCACGGCGCCGCGCGCGAAGATGCTGCGGTCCTCGGCGCGGTGCGACAGTTCGAGGCGCTCGCCCTGTCCTGCGAAGATCACCGAATGTTCGCCGACCACCGAGCCGCCGCGCAGAGTCGCAAAGCCGATATCGCCGGGATTGCGCGCGCCGGTATGTCCGTCGCGGCTGCGCACCGAGCGCTCCTTGAGGGAGACCTTGCGCCCCTCCGCAGCGGCCTCGCCGAGAAGAAGCGCGGTGCCGGAGGGAGCATCCACTTTCATGCGGTGATGCATCTCGAGCACCTCGATGTCGAAATCCTCGCCCAGGGTCGCGGCCACCTTGCGCACGAGGCCCGCGAGCAGGTTCACGCCGAGCGACATGTTGCCGGACTGAACGATGCGCGCATGCCAGGCGGCGGCTTCGAGCTTCGTGAAATCCTCGTCCTGCAGGCCCGTGGTGCCGATCACGTGGACGATGCGGGCCTGGGCGGCCAGGCTTGCGA
>DASRWK010000510.1:0-3724 GCA_035776715.1 Microvirga sp. | reverse complement strand
CCGATTCTACGATCCCGCACCGGATCAAATACAAGAAGTTCACGCGATAAGGCTTGCCTTGGGAGCTTACCTCATCACAGGCTTGGGGCGCGGGGTCGGGCAGGAGCTCGCCCGCGCCCTTCTCTTGCGCGGCGAGCGGGTGCTCGGCACGCTACGCGATCCCGTGCAAGCGAGGCTTTGAACGAGCTTATCGCAGGCGAACAGCTCAGGCTGCTCACGCTCGATGTTCGCGACGATACGTCGATTGCAGAAGCTGTGCGGCAGTTCGACGAGCCGGTGGATGTACTTGTCGATAATGCGGGGATCATCGGCCCGCAGCGACAATCGACGCTCGGCATGGATTTCGATGGGTTTCTCGAAACATTGCGGGTCAACGCGCTTGGTCCATTGCGGATTGCGCAGGCATTTCTCCCGCACCTGAGGCAAGCGAGGAGACCTAGGATCGTGACGATCAGTAGCCGCATGGGCTCGCTCTCCTACGCCAAATCGGAGCGGATCGCCTATCTCGCCTCCAAGGCAGCCGTTAACAAGGTGATACAAGGCCTCGCAACGGATCTTCAGCCTGAGGGGATTATCGTGGTTGCCGTGCATCCCGGCTGGGTGCGAACCGACATGGGCGGTTCCGGGGCCGACATCTCCGTCGAGGAAAGCGCAGCAGGGCTCATCCGGCTCATCGATCAGCTTGCTCTTGAAGAAATGGGTGGCTTCTTCAATTGGCAAGGCGAGCGCATCCCGTTCTGACGTCCTCTGGACGGGACGGTCCCGGGTGAGCAGGATCGTAGAGGCGGTGCCCCACGGTTGCTTGCGTGGCCTCGGCCTTCAGATCTTCAAGATTTCTTTTGCTTGGTCGAGAAGCCTTTCGGACTCGGCATGATTGCCCGCCCGGTGGGCGGCCTCACCCCGCCGCCGAAGGTCCATCACCCTTTCCCGGTCGGAAGCCGAGAGCTGAGCCGTCTGCAGGGCTCTGTCGATGGCCGCCATCTCTTGCGGGCATCGATTGGCGAAAGCTGGCCCGGCAGCCGCGAAGCTCAATGACAAAACGAGAGCGATCATGCGGTTCATGGATTCCTCCCATGCGCCCCCGCTTCCATTCTTATTCCAGCGGGGCCAAGGGGTGAAGAGGAACTTCCGAGGGAGGCGGACGGCAGCGAGGCGGGATCAATTTGCTCTCTCTCGGTTTATATGCCTGACTACATCCTAACAAGAGTGTTGGGTTCGTTGCCTCAAACGTGTATGACCCTTGAGGCACGAGACATAAGAAGAGACTTATCCCGTGCCAGCCGATCCGATCACATTTCAATCTGTCGAAACGCCTGAGGGAGCTGTCGAGCGGCTGATCGAACTTCACGACAGCGCCGTCGAGGCGCAACGTCACGCTCTCGAGCATTTCTTCGCCAAGGGCACGCCTCCCACCCCGCAGGAGAGGTCCCGCTTCCGCTATCCCGAGCTTCGGGTCGATTACCGGGCCAATTCCGTTCCGCCGGTCAAGCAGCGGGCCTATGCCAAGTTCCAGGGGCCCGGGGTCTATGCGACCACGATCACGCAGCCGGCCTTCTTCAGGAACTATCTTCTGGAGCAACTGAACCACCTCGTGCGAGACTATGGCGCCACGCTCGAGGTGGGCATCAGCGATCAGGAAATCCCCTATCCCTACATTTTCGAGCGCGGAGACGAGCTTGGGCGCGGTGCGCATTCGGCCTCCGAACTTGCGCAGCATTTCCCGACGCCGCTGCTCGCCAAGGTCGGCGACGAAATCGCGGACGGCACCTGGATCTTCCACGAGAACGAGCCGCGTCCGCTCTCGCTCTTCGACGCCGCGCGCGTCGACTACTCCCTGCGCCGCCTCGTGCATTACACGGGCAGCGATTGGCGCTCGGTGCAGCCCTGGATCCTGCTCACCAACTACCACCGTTATGTGGATCAGTTCGTCCGCTGGGCCGTGAAGGAGCTGGCGAACGAGGAGGGGCCTTACAGCAGGCTCGTGATGCCGGGCGGCATCACGATCGATCGCGGTCTCGACGAGGCCGCCGTCGAGGAACTGATCGGCTCATCGCCATGGCACCGCTTCCAGATGCCAGCCTATCACCTGATGCGCAAGGACGGGCAGGGCGTATCGCTGGTCAATATCGGCGTCGGCCCCTCGAATGCGAAGAACATCACGGACCATCTGGCCGTGCTCCGTCCGCATTGCTGGCTCATGGTGGGGCATTGCGGCGGCTTGCGGCAGTCGCAAGCGATCGGCGATTATGTGCTGGCGCATGGCTATCTGCGGCGCGACCGTATTCTCGACGGTGCCGTGCCGCCGGAAATTCCGGTGCCGGCGCTCGCGGAGATCCAGGTGGCGCTGCAGGAGGCGGCCGTGCAGGTCACGGGAGAGCGCGGTGAGGCCTTGAAGCGCCGCCTGCGCACCGGAACCGTCGTGACCTACGATGATCGTAACTGGGAACTCCGCTGGAGCCAGGAGCGGCGGCAGATCAATCTTTCGCGCGCCATCGCGGTGGACATGGAGAGCGGCACCATCGCCGCGCAGGGGTATCGCCTGCGTGTCCCCTACGGCACGCTTCTCTGCGTCTCCGACAAGCCCCTCCACGGGGAGATCAAGCTGCCCGGCGCGGCCAGTGCCTTCTACGAGCGCGCTGTGAGCGAGCACCTTATGATCGGCTTGGCGGCCGTCGACATCCTGCGGGATCAGCGGGCTTCCGTGCATTCGCGGAAACTGCGCAGCTTCGACGAGCCCCCGTTCCGCTAAGACATTTCGCGATGCCCCGGCGTTTCGTCCGGAGCCGGAGGTCCGCTCCGTACGCTCCGCTCCAAAAGGGGAGATGTCCGATTGGTCCCGAGGGCTGTGTCCGCCGTTGGGATCAATGACCCTTGCCTGTTCCCGGGCATCTTCGGCACAGGCATTTTGCCGCTCCGCTTCCCTCCACGCTTATCGTCCTGAGTTTGTGCCCCTTTCTCGCGGCCGTCGCGGGCTGCTGCGGCCGCGGGGCTTCTGACCTTGCGGCGCTGGTCCAGCCGCGCAGGTGACAGCCTACGTCCGGCTTGCCCTCGATTCAAAATAGATATAAATATATCTTTATATGTAAGAGCGAGTTTGGCTCATGGCTGACAAGAAGGCTCCATCTCTGGATCTGACGCTGGACGTCCTGCGGGCCGCCGCAGAGGAAACGCGCCTGCGCATCCTGGCCCTGCTGGCCGAGGGCGAGCTCTCAGTGTCCGATCTCACCGACATTCTCGGGCAGTCCCAGCCGCGAATTTCGCGCCACTTGAAGCTGCTCGTGGAGGCCGGCCTTGTGGAGCGGCATCGGGAAGGGGCCTGGGCCTTCTTCCGGCTGACCGACCGGGGCACTGCGTTCCGGATCATTCGTCCGACCCTCGAGAGCCTCGATCGGTCCGACCCGCAACTGCTGGAAGACCGAACCCGTTTAGAGGCGGTCCGGGCGCAGCGCTCCCAGGCCGCTCAGGCGTATTTTTCCAGGCTTGCTCCTGAATGGGATCGCTTGCGTTCGCTCCATGCGCCCGAGGCCGTGGTCGAGGCGGCCGTGCTCGAGGCACTGGGGCCGAAGCCGATCCGCGATCTCGTCGATCTCGGGACAGGCACGGGCCGCATGCTGCAGCTCCTCGCGCCGCGCGCCAGCCGCACCGTCGGTCTCGATGCGAGCCATGCCATGCTCTCGGTGGCCCGCGCCAATCTGGAGAAGGCGGGACTGCGCGGCATCGAACT
>DASRWK010000509.1:0-5163 GCA_035776715.1 Microvirga sp. | reverse complement strand
ATAGGCGATGTGCCGCTGGAATTCGCCCGGCGGCAAGCCGAGATCGCCCAAGTCGGGCGGCACCGCGTTGGAAGCGTGATCGCAGAGGAGGAGAATGCCGGATTCGAGGGCGCCCTCGATGATCTCGACGGGATGGGGCTCAAGGGCAGGTTCGGCGCTCTTGAGCGCGGCAGAGGAGGACATGATTGAAGGCTGAAACAAGACATTGATCGGCGGGGGAAAATCCTTACCCTGCACGCCGCCCCCTGACAACGCGACCATCCGCGCAACCATCCGGCGATACGAAGATGTCCTCCCTATCCACCTCGGCACGTCCCGGGACCGGCTTTGCCACCGCGTTTGCGGCCCTCTGCCTCGGGGCTGTCGCCATGGGCATTTCCCCCATCTTCGTGCGCTTCGCCTCCGCCAGCATGGGCGGAGCGCCTGCCGATGTGGGCCCCTTCGCCAGCGCCTTCTGGCGCGTGTGCCTGTGCCTTCCGCTTCTTTATGCCTGGATGCGGATCGAGGAGAGGAAGGCGCCCGCCGATGCGCCGCGGGTTCGCTTTTCCAGGGCCGCCATTCTGGGCGGGCTGGTCTTCACGGGCGACCTCCTGGTCTGGCACCTCGCCATTCTCAAGACCACCGTGGCCAACGCGACCTTCTTTGCCACCATGGCCCCTCTCGTGGTCGTGCTGGTGGTCTGGCTGGTGCTGCGGCAGAAGGTGTCGCGCGGCACCTTCATCGGCCTGGGATTGTGCCTCCTGGGCGGCACGGCCCTGATCGGCCAGAGCCTGCATGCCGATCCGGCCCGTCTCACGGGCGATCTCTTCGGCCTCGCCACGGCCTTTTTCTTCGGCCTCTACTTCATCGTCGCCAGCAGGGCGCGCAAAACCGCGGGCGCGGCGCGGGTGACCTTCGAAACAAGCCTCATCACCGCCGCCCTTCTCCTCCTGGTGACGCTCACCTTCGAGAGCCGCATCATGCCGCAGACGTGGCAGGGCACGGCGGCGCTGTTCGCCATGTCCTATGTCAGTCATGCCGGCGGACAGGGCCTGCTCTCCATCGCCTTAGGGATCCTCCCCCCGATCTTCTCGTCTCTGGTGATCTTCCTCGAGTCGATCGCCGCGGCTCTGTTCGGCTGGGTGATTCTCGGCGAACAGCTCACTTTGATCCAGAGCCTCGGCGGCGCATTGATTCTCCTGGGGATATGGGTGGCCCGACCGGAAAGTTGAGCCGCGACCCGGAGTGCCCGCCCCCTCTTCAAACAATGGGGGGAACTGCCATTTGATGGCTGTCCGGGGCCGGTTGGAGACTTTTTAGCGGGCTAAACGTCGTCGGAACCGCCTTTTGGTCTTGAAGCGATCCATCTTCTGGCCGACAAGGAATCGACATAGTTCTCGAAGCATTGTGCGATTTCATTCCTGACCTGTTGACTGAATCGACATCCATGAAGGTTCCGCCTCTCCCTCTGGCCTCTCGCAGGCAGCGAAGCCTTGCGCTGATGACGTGCCTGCTCGGTGGCGTTTTTCTCGCGGCCACTCCTGCGCGCGCCGACTTACGCCTGTGCAACATGACATCGAGCCGCGTCGGGGTCGCGCTCGGCTACCGCGACCCGCAAGGATGGGTGACGGAAGGCTGGTGGAACCTGAACGCCCGCGGCTGCGAAACCCTGCTCAAGGGACAGCTCAGCGGCCGTTTCTACTATATCTACGCCATCGACTACGACCGCGGCGGCGAGTGGAGCGGTCGGTCCTTCATGTGTACCCGCGAGCGGGAATTCACGATCCGTGGCACGGAAGATTGCCTTGCACGGGGCTTTGATCGCAGCGGCTTCTTCGAAGTCGATACCGGTGAACAGAAGAGCTGGACCATCCAGCTCACAGAGACGAATCGCCCAGGGGGGGCACAGCCATGAGACGCTCAAGGCGTACGAAAATCCTCGCAACTCTCGGACCGGCCTCCGAATCCCAGGAGATGATCGAGAAGCTGTTCGAGGCGGGCGCGGACGTATTCCGCCTGAACATGAGTCATCTGCCGCGCGAGCGGCTGAAGGAACGCGTGGCGATGATCCGCGCCGTGGAAGCGAAGTTCAAGCGCCCCATCGCGATCCTGGCCGATCTGCAGGGCCCGAAGCTGCGCGTGGGCGCCTTCGAGGACGACAGCGCCATGCTGGAACCGGGCCAGACCTTCACGCTCGATGCCGATACCAATCTCGGCAGCAAGAACCGCGTTCACCTTCCCCATCCGGAGATCCTTTCCTCCCTCGAGCCCGGCCATACGGTGCTCATCGACGACGGCAAGCTGCGCCTTCGCGTCAAGAGCGTGAAGCAGGGCTCCGCCGCGACGACCGTCGAGGTCGCGGGCAAGATCTCGAACCGCAAGGGCGTGAGCCTGCCGGATACGACCATTCCCGTGGCCGCCATGACGGACAAGGATCGCTCGGATCTCGAGGCCGCCCTCGATGCGGGCGTCGACTGGATCGCCCTGTCCTTCGTGCAGCGCCCGGAGGACGTGGCCGAGGTGAAGAAGGTCGCGCGGGGACGCGCGCTCGTCATGTCGAAGCTCGAGAAGCCTCAGGCCATCGCGCGCCTCGACGAGATCATGGAGATTTCGGACGCCGTCATGGTCGCCCGCGGCGATCTCGGCGTGGAGATGCCGCTCGAGAAGGTGCCCGGCATCCAGAAGCGCATCGTCCGCGCCGCCCGCCGTCTCGGCAAGCCCGTGGTGGTGGCGACCCAGATGCTGGAATCCATGATCACCTCCCCGGTGCCGACGCGCGCCGAGGTTTCGGACGTGGCGACCGCCGTCTATGACGGCGCCGATGCGGTGATGCTCTCGGCCGAAAGCGCCTCGGGCCAGTATCCCATCGATGCGGTGGCCACCATGAGCCGGATCGCGGAAGAGGTGGAGCAGGATCAGAACTACTGGTCGATCATGCGTACTCTCAGCACAGAGCCGGAAGCGACGGGTTCGGACGCGATCGCGGCCGGTGCGCATCAGATCGCCGACACGCTCAACCTCAAGACCATGGCGGCCTGGACCTTCTCGGGCTCCACGGCCTTCCGCATCGCCCGCGAGCGGCCCAACTCCACCCTGATCGCGCTCACTCCCAGCCAGGACACGGCACGCCGCCTCGCCCTGGTCTGGGGCGTGCATTCGATCCGCACCAAGGACGCCAGCGATATCGACGACATGGCCTTCCGCGCGTGCAAGTTCGCCGTCCGCGAAGGTTTCTCCGGCCTCGGCGACCGTATCATCATCGTTGCGGGCATGCCGTTCGGCACGCCGGGCGCCACCAACATGGTGCGCATCGCCTTCGTCAGCCAGGAGCACGCCGCTCAGGCCTGATCCGATCACACCCTGGCCGGCGCGATCCGTTCGGCCAGGGCCTCGATCGCTGCCAGGACGGTTCTTCCATCGACATATTGCGGCATGTGGCCGATACCCGGCAGCAGGATGAGCTGCGCGCCGGGAACCGCATTTGCGAAGGAACGACTGTGCAGATCGGTCCAGACGATCTCGTCGCACTCTCCGGCAATCACCGTGGCGGGCAAGCGAATCTCGCCATAACGGGGACTTTGCCGTGACACCGCATTGAACATGACGGCGAAATCCTGCATGTTGGCCTCATAGGCACGAGGCCGGAACGCGAGGGGGATGAAGCCCTTGCGCACGATGCCCGGCGTCGGCGGCTGCGGCGCATAGGTCTTTCTCTTCAGCCAGGGCCGCAGCACCAATGTGACGGGCAGAGCCAAGGAGCGCAGGGCGAGCCATCCCGCCCAGGATGCGATGATGCGCCGGTACCAGCCTACATAGCCGCCGGGCCACGGCGTGGTGATGCCGGACAGAATGAGGATGGCGCCCGTCACGTCCCGGTGATCGAGGGCGAAGTGAGGCACGATGGTTCCGGACCAGGAATGCCCGACGACCACTGCATTGCGCACGTCGAGCCGGCGCAGGGCCTCGGCCATCAGCGCAGCCTGTCGCGCCGGATCGGCCGCGCTCAGGCCCCCTTTGCGCTCGCTCCAGCCGTGGCCGGGCCGGTCGAAGGCGATGACCCGGTAGCGCCGCGCGAGATGCGAGCCGAGGCCCAGCATGGATTCGACGAGGTTGGACGATGCGCCGTGCAGGAGCACGATGGTGCCGCGGGATCCCCCTGCGGGTTCGACGTCCCGGTAGTGCAGCCTGCAGCCCGCAATCTCGATGAAGCGGCCGGTCGGCGGATAGCGGCGCCCGACGAACCACCCGTAGGCGTAGGTGAACGCCGCTCCGGCCGCGACGAGAAGAAGGATGGCAGCCAGGAGGCCGAGGACAAAGCTCATCGTGAACCGCGGATCAGAGATCCTGCCCGTCTACATCGGGCACCAGGCGGTTCACAATGAGTTGCACGCTCGATTCCTGCGGATTGATCGTCAGCACGCGCCGATAGGCCTCGAGCGCCCGCGCCTTGTCGTCGGAGGCCATCAGGATATGACCAAGCCCGGTCCAGGCGTTGAAGTGGCGCGGCTCGATCTTCAGAGCCCGGCTGAGGTCGGCCATGGCCGCGACGGGGTCGTCGATCTGATAGAACACCGTCGCCCTGCGATACCAGGCCTCCGCCCAGTTCGGCTGAAGGGCCAGAACCCGGTCGAGCAGCTCGATGGAGAGGGGGAAATCCTTCTTTTCGAAAGCCCGCGTGGCCCGGTTGAGCAGCAGGTCCGCCGTATCGGAGCCGGAGCGTGAGAACCGCCGCTCGATCAGCTTCGAGATGCCCTCGGCCTCCCGCTCCGAACCGGCCTTGGAGAGGCGTTCGAACAGGTCGTCGAGAGTGGCGGGTTTGGGCGGAGGCGGCTGCTCCCTCGCCGGAGCTTTAGGACGAATGCCCTCCTGCGCATTCGAAGGATACGCGGCCAGGCTCAGAGTTAAGGTCAACAGGAACGCGAAAAAGCGCATGCCGGGATTTTAGGGTCCCGGCATGCATGGTCAATTCATAAAAGCGTGCGCGGCGTTGCCGCGCCCTGCTTAGCCCTGACGAGCCTTGTAGCGCTTCTGGGTCTTGTTGATGATGTAGACCCGGCCCTTGCGACGCACCAGCTGGTTGTCGCGGTGACGGCCGCGGATCGACTTCAACGAGTTACGGATCTTCATATCCGGTCTCCTGCGGCCCTTCGGGAAGGCCGGAAAAAGAAATGGTGGGCGCGGCTG
>DASRWK010000508.1:0-9686 GCA_035776715.1 Microvirga sp. | reverse complement strand
AACCGCGTGCGGATGCGGCTTCCCGCAGCGCCTTCGCCGGCGGTGAAGTCCTCCGTGATCTTGCGCAGGATCTCCCATTGCTGCGGGTTCGTATCCTGCGCCTCGTCGATCAGCACGTGGTCAATGCCGCGATCGAGCTTGTAGAGCACCCAGGTCGTGTCGCCGCGCGAGAGCAGCGCCAGCGTCTTGTCGATGAGATCCTGGAAATCGAGGGCGCCGAGCCGCATCTTCATCTGCTCGACTCTTGAATGAATTTCGGCCGCGAGCAGAAACAGCGCCTGCGTGCGCTCCACGGCGCGAATCGCCTTGCGCTTGTCGATGAGCTTCCAGATGCGGCCTTGCTCGTCGAGCAATCGCTCCTTCAGGGCAGGATCGACCGATTTGGTGACCAGGCGGGATTCCGCGCGCGGCTTGCCGTCGGATTCCTTCAGGAACACGGACAGATAGTGCTTGAGCCTCTCGGAAGGCTCACTCGCATTGGCGGCGGCGATGAGCGAGTCCGCGCGCTCCTGATCGGTGGCCTTGCCGGTCATGAGCTCTTGTGCGAGGGCGGGCCAGCTCTCCGGTTTGAAACCACCCTCCAGCATGGCCTGTTCGATGCTCGCGAGCGTCTCGTCGCCTGCCAGGCCGAGTTCCTGCCGCAACCGCGCGATGCCCATGGGATCATGGAGGAAGGACTTGCAGCGCAAGGCCGCGTTGAGGGCGGCGGTGAGCGCATCGCCCGCCGCGTCCACGCTGATGATGTCGAGCGCGTCCTTCAGGTGCGGGAAACTGCCGTTGGACGCATCCGCCAGCACGTTCTTCACGGCCTGCGCCAGCATCTCGTCGGTCTGGCTCTCGTCCAGCACGGCAAAGCGTGCGGGCACATTCGCCTCGAAAGGCACGAGATGCAGAAGCCGCTCGCAGAATGCGTGAATGGTGTCGATCTTCAGGCCACCCGGCGTCTCGACCGCGCGGGCGAACAGAGTGCGGGCGAGCTTCAGCTGCTGGCGTGTGGGCTTGACGCCCTCCAGCTCCGTGAGTTCGGTAACGAGGCTTTCCTCGTCCATCGTCACCCACCGTCCCAGGCGCTCGAACACGCGGATCGCCATGTTGGCGGCGGCGGCCTTGGTGAAGGTGAGGCACAGGATGCGGCCGGGCAGCGTTCCGCTGAGCAGCAGGCGCACCACGCGATCGGTCAGCACCTTCGTCTTGCCCGCGCCCGCATTGGCCGACACCCACGCCGAGGCGCGCGGGTTCGCGGCGCGTCGCTGCGCCTCCTTGGTATAGTCGGGGATGACGAGATCGTTGCTCATTCGCCGCCCTCGGCCCCACCGGCGCTTGCCAGTGACCATTCCTTCACGCGCGCCAGATGATCGTATTCGGAGAAGCGCCGCGCATATTTCGGGAAGGGGCGCGAGACATAGGCCGCCTCGCCCTTCACGAAGCGCGCGATCATGCCCTCGAAGCGGCGGCGATGTTCTTCCACGATCTCGGGCACGGAGCGCTCCTCGTCCCGCCCCGGCTTGATCTCGCGCGGCTTGATCGGTTCGCGCCCGCCGGTGGTGTGGATGTAGACGAGATCCGGCGTTTCCTTCGCCATGGGCAGGCCTTTGAAGGCGCCCTTCATCAGCATCACCGCTTCCAGCGTCAGCTGCGGCGAGAAGCCCGCATAGACCTCGCGGATGCCCGGCGGCTGGCCGGTCTTGAAGTCGATGATGGTGAAACCTCCGTCGCGGCGCTGTTCGATGCGGTCCGCACGGGCGCGGAGGTTGAAAACCGAGCCATCCGGCAACGGAATCGAGAGCCTGCCGGAGCGCTCGGCATGGACCATTGCGATGCCGGGGCGGCGCGCCTGTTCCCAGGTGACGAACTCGATGGCGAGCCGCTCGAAGCGCGGCCACCATTCGGCGTAAAGTTCTGGATAGGCCTCCGCGATCTCGGCGAAGGCCGCCTCTCCGAGACCCAGCAGGATCTCTTGCGCGTGCGGGGGCAGATCCTTGGGGAAGCGTTCGGCGAACTGGCCGATCACGTCGTGAATGATCGTACCGCGCTCGGCCGCGCTCGGCGCGACCGCAATCGCCTCCAGCGCATCAAGTTTCAGGACGTGGCGCGCGAAGATGGAATAGGGATCGCGCACCAGCGTCTCGACCTCCGTGACGCTCAAGGAGCGCGGGAAGAGAGCGGGGTCCGGATTTGGGCGCGGCCGCGGGAGAGCAGGGGCCGGTTTCGGGGTGTCGAGGGTGCGCGCGAGGCGGCGGTAATATTCGCCCGACTTCACCATCGCCTCCCAGACCTCCTTGCCGGTGAAGGCCTTGAGGCGCTGCAGGAAGCGCGAGGGCACCATGGGCGAGCCGTCGCGCTTGTGCGCGCGGGTAATCACCACGTCATGGGTGCCGAGCGCCTGCACGAAATCATGCGCGGTCTGGCCGATGCGCCGCTCTGGAGGCATGAGGCCCACGCGGGCGCGCATGGGGCGGTTGAGGAACGCATCCGTCACCGTGCGCGGCGGCCAGGTGCCCTCGTCCAACCCGCCGAGCACGACTCGGTCGACGGTGAGAAGACGCGCTTCGAGAAGGCCTAGGATCTTCAGGCGACGATGCGTGGAGCGTGGAGAGGGGCTCAAAGAGCGCTGCTTTGCGAGCGTGGTGAAAAAGGCGGGGTAATCCACGAAGCGGCCGACGAGCGGGTGACCCTCCTCTTCGCGGATATCGGAGTTCTCGAGATCGTCGAAGAGTGCGGCCAGCGGCTCGAGGGATGGTTCGCTCTCGCTCTCTTCGCCCTCAGGTGGGGCGCAGAGAAGTTCGAAGGCTCGCCGGTGGTGCTCAACGAGGGCCATCAGATCGAGGCGCGCCTCGCCATGCGCAGCGGGCGTGAAGGTTTGGAAGGCAAGGCCGAGACGTTGCAGCAGCGCGTCGGCGAGGTCCCAGTCCGCATCGGTGAGGCGCGCGCGAGGGCGGGGCGTGCGATGGTCCTTCTCCTGGCGGCGCGTGGCGAGGGCGGCGCGCATGCCCTCGATGCCGGGGGCCGGTGCGGGGCCGCGCAGCACGCCGATTTCGAGAGCGCCGGCGGCATGTTCGACGGTGGCGCGCGGGAAGCCCAGATGCACGAGCGGATGCGCGAGCAGCGAGAGCAGGCGCACAGGGCTCAGGTCGTCGGCGGCCGCTTCCGCCGTCAAACGCGCGAGCCGTCCTGCGGGTGTGTCGGAGAGAGGGAGGCCCGCCGAATCCTCGACGCTCAACCCCCAGCGGGCGAGTTCCGCCGTCACCCGGGCCGCGAGAGCACGGTCGGGCGTGACGAGCGCCGCCGTCCTATCCGGATGCACGAGCGTTTCGCGCAAGGCGATCGCGATGGCAAAGGCCTCCTCGCGCTCATCCGCCGCCTCGATGATGGTCAATCCTTCGCAGCCGCGGCGGCTCATGGCCAGACGCTCTTCCGGCGTGATGAGCGCCCAGCGGTCCGTGGTGTCGGCGGGACGAAGCGCCTCGGAAAGCAGGTGATTGCGCGCGCGCGCCTGCTCCGGCAACTCGCCGAGGATCACGACCTCGGAGCGCGGAATGCGCAGGTGCCTGTCCATGAGGCGGCGAAGGGACGCCTGCGGATGGCCGTGCACCGGATCGGTCTCGTCGTCGCCCGCGCCGCCGATGGTGGACCAGCTTTCCTCATCGAGATCCGTGTCCAGGCCGGGGAGCACGACGGCGCCGCGCGGCAGGCGCGCGATGGCGGCGATCAGGCTGGCAGTGGCAGGAACGGAACCGGTGGAGCCCGCCACGACGATTGGATTGTCCGGCCGCTCGCGTGCGAGCCTGCGCGCCTCCGCCTCGATAAGCGCCGTGCGCCGCTGCGCCGGATCGCTCGCCTGGCGTTCGGCGAGGATCTTCGGCCAGTTCTCGCTTGCGATCTGCACGAAATGGCGCGTGATCTCGAAATATTTCGAGTAATCCGAATCCACGGCGAGTTCGAGCGCGTGCCAGTCGATACCTTCTGTCGTGAAGGCATCCATCAGCGTTTCGAGATCGCCCGCGAGATTGACCGCATCCGCAGGAGAAGCGGGCACCATGAAAGGCACTTCGGGCCCGAGCTGCAGCAGGGCGCGGTCTACTTCCGCCGACCAGCGCTGCACCAGGCGGGTGAGAATGAGGCGGCGCTCCAGCGGCGGAATGGGGGGCTTCAGGCTCGCGGCTTCCGCCAGCGGCGTTCCCTCCAGGCCCGTGAGCTCGAATTCGGCCTCGTCCGTCTCACCCAGAGGCACGATGCGCGGCAGGAGCTGTGCGCGGCCTCCGCCACGCTCCGCCAGGAGCGCAATCAGCGCACGGGTGGCGCGGCGAGTCGGAACGTAGATGGTGACATCGGCGAGAGCGGCGGGGTCATCGGACAGCGGGCCGACGAGGCGGCCGTCGAGCAGCGCGTCCACCAGGGTCGGCAGAAAGGCGCAACCCGGAGGAATCGAATAGACACGCGGCGTGATCGACAAAACAACACCTCAGCGCTTGCTGGCGGCAAGGCAATTTTCCGCCTCAGCAATCGTGTGAGGCTCCCCAACATGCAGCCACTGGCCTTCCAGAGGCAAGCCGTAGAGACGGTTCTTCGCGATGGCGCGGTCATAGAAAGCATTGGCCGAGAAGGGCCCGTCCGGCGTTCCCGCCACGAGTTCCGGTTTCACGATGGCCACGCCTGCATAGACGAAATCAGCGTGCGGGTCGCTCCCGCGGCGGTGAAGGCGGCCATCGGCGCCGCGGTGAAAATCGCCGTGTCCCTCATAGCCGACACTTGTGGATAACGGGGCGACGAGCATCAGGATGTCCATGCGCCCGGGCTCCCAGGCGGCCACGAGGCGCTTGAGATTCGGCTCGCCTCCCTCAATCCACATGGAATCGGAGTTGAAGGTGACGAAGGGATCCCTTCCTAGCAGAGGCAGTGCCTTCTTCACGCCGCCGCCGGTTTCGAGCAGCTCGCCGCGCTCGTCCGAGATCACGATCTGCGGAAAGGTGCGGGTGCGCAAATGGGCTTCCAGCATGTCCGCGAAATGGTGCACGTTGACCACCACCTTGCCGATGCCGGCTTCGTGCAGCTTGTCGAGCGCAAAGTCGATCAGGCTCTCGCCCGCCACCTTCACGAGCGGCTTCGGCATGGTCGCTGTGATCGGCAGCATGCGCTTGCCGAGGCCTGCTGCGAGGACGATGGCGGTGTGGGGCGGACGCTGAGGGGAAACAGGCACTGAAATGGCTCAAGCGGAAGGAGGCGTCTCATCCTCAAGAGGGATCAGACGTGGGAGGTAGCTCTCATACCAGACCTTGAGCTTCGCCAAGGCGGGATGCGCCAGGTTGCGGGTGAGATAAGTTTCGATCCGGGGCAGGTGCCTCAGGTAATGGGGCTTGCCGTCGCGTCGGTCGAGCCGCGCGAAGATGCCGAGGATCTTGGTGGCGCGCTGCGCCGCCATGATCGCATAGGCGCGGGCGAAGGCGGACACGTCGAAGGCGGGGTCCGCGCTCTTCCGCTCGCGGGCATAGAGGCCGATGAGCTTCAGTTCGAGGTCGGCAGGGACGGTCACGCGCGCGTCCTGCAGGAGCGAGGCGACATCGTAGGCCGGCGGCCCCAGAACCGCGTCCTGGAAGTCGATGAGGCCCACGCGTTGCAGGCCTTCGCGCTCCGACATCCAGATCAGGTTGGGCGAGTGATAATCGCGCAGGGTCCATGTGGTGGGGCCTGCGAGAATCTCGCCGAGCGCTTCCGTCCAGAGATTGAGGAATTCCGCCCGCGCGGAGCCTGAGAGCTGGGTGCCGATGATGTGCGGCACATACCAGTCGGCGAGAAGCTCCACCTCGATCAGGAGCGCTTCGAGGTCGTAGCGCGGAAGCTCGTGCTCGATCGCATCCCCAACCGGCAGCACCTGCGGCAGCTCGGTGCTGTGGAGCCTGACGAGAAGGCGCATGGCCTCCGCATAGCGCTCCGGGATCGGGCCGTTCTCGTCGGTCACGGGATCCGCCCCGAGATCCTCGATCAGCAGGAGGCCCGCATCGAGATCCTCGCCGTAGATGTAGGGCGCGCTGAGGCCCAGGGCCCGCAGGCCCTTGTCCATGGCCACGAAGGCATGAACCGTCTCCGCGAGCTTGGCGATGGTCGTGTAGGGCTTGCCGCGCCGCACGGGCGGGCCTGCGGGCCGTGGGGGCGAGATCATGAGGAGCGCGGTTTCGCCGTTCGTCTTGATCAGCCGCTCGTAGGATCGGATCACGGACGCGTCGCTCGGCATCGGCAGGCGGATCGCATCGGACCAGCCGCAGCGGTCCACCAGGTTGCGGAAGGCCTTGATGCGCTGAAGGCGCGACGCGAAGGTGCCCGTGCCGGTGAGCATGGCGATGCGCCCAGCGCCTCCGGGCCCGAAATCGAGCCGGATATCCAGATGATCCGGGTTCAGCGCACCCTCGGCGCGCTCCGGCCATTCCACCAGCGCGATGGCGTTCTCCGTTACCTCCTCCCAGCCCAGCTCCACCAGCTCGTAGCCCCCGGAGAGACGGTAGAAATCCGCGTGGACGATAGAGCAGAGCGGGCCGTCATAGACCTGCATCAGGGTGAAGGTGGGGCTCGGAACCTCGAGTTCCGGCTCGCTCGTCAGGGCGCGGACGAGCGCTCGGGCAAAGGTGGTCTTGCCCGCGCCCAAGCCGCCCGAGAGGGTCACGAGATCGCCGGGCTTCAACTCCTCCGCGAGCTTGCGCGCGAAATCCTCAGTGGCTTCGTGATCGGGAAGCGTCACGATCCACGCGGCTTGGGAAACATCCTGCTCGGACATGAGGGCCAATCCATTCACCATCGCTGCGATCCTACTCGGCAGCCATAGGAGTTAACGCAGATGAGGCCGATCGGCCATCGGAAGGCGATTCCTGCCGCTCATTGGGGAAGATGCAGGTCACCGTGGTGCCCTCGCCCGGCGCGGAGGTGAGGTCGATGCGCCCGCCATGCAACTCCACGAAGGAGCGGACGATGGACAGGCCCAGGCCGACGCCCCGGTGGCGGGTGCCGAGCGTGTGGCTCTCGAAGCGCTCGAAGATGCGCGCCTTGATCTCCGGCGGGATGCCTCGGCCCTGGTCCTTCACGTCGAAGATCACCTCGCCGCCGCGCTTGCGGGCCGAGACCGTGATGGTCTGCCCTGGTGAGGAGAAGCCGACCGCGTTGGAGAGCAGGTTGAACAGGATCTGCCGCACGCGCTTGCCGTCCGCCACGAAGGTGCCGATATCGTCGGGCGTGTCGATGACGAGATGGAGCGAGGATTCCGCCAGACGGTCCTCCAGGCCGCGCATGGCGGCCTCGATGGTGGAGCGGATATCGACGATCTCCGGCGTGAGCTCCAGCGATCCGGTATCGATAGAAGCGAGGTCGAGGATGTCGTTGAGGATCGCCAGCAGCGCCGCCGAGGAGCGCATGATGTGATCCGCGTAATCGCGCTGGCGTGGATTGAGCGCGCCCACGGTTTCATCGCCGAGCAGCTGCGTGAAGCCGATGATGTTGGTGAGCGGCGAGCGTAGCTCGTAGGACACGTGGTGCACGAACTCGTCGCGCAGGCGCGAGGCGCGCTCCAGCGCCTCGTTGCGCTCGGTGAGCGCACGTTCCACGTTCACGCTCGCGGTCACGTCGGTGAAGCTCAGAAGCGTCGCGCCGTCGGGCAGGGGCTGTGCCGTGCAGTCGAGTGCCGTGCCGTCGCGGCGTTCGAAGCGGCAGGAATGTCCCATGCGCATGTCGGCCAGGCCGACCACCGCGCCACGGATATCGATCCACGGCTCCTCCTGCGGCGCGAGCTGGCGGCAGACCTTGATGATGGCGTCGACATGCGGATTCTGCGCCGGCGTGTCGGACGGCAGATTCCACATGTCCGCAAAGGCGCGATTGTGCAGCTTGAGTCGCCCGTCCGAGCCGAACACGGCGACACCTTCTTTCAGCGTGTTGAGCGTCTCGCCCTGGACCTGGGTCAGCGAGTTGACCTGCGAGGCGAGTTCGAAGCGCTCGCTCACATCGTCGAACAGATAGGTCACGCCGCCCTGCGGATTGGGATTGATGACGACGCGCAAGGTGCGGCGGTCGGGCAGATGCCACCAGGTTTCCTGCTGTTCGACCGAACGATAGCCCGCGAGAAAATCCGCCTTCCATGCGCGAAAGTCCGCCTGCTCCGGCAATTTGCGCGCAGCGCGCAGGCGATCGAGCACTTCGCTGTCCGTCGGGCGCGACGCGAGAAACGCCGGGTCGAGCCCCCAGAGCTGCTGATAGGCGGCGTTGCTGAAGATCAGGGTCTGCGCGGCATCGAAGATCGCGACCGCCGTGGGCAGCTGATCGAGCGTGCGCACGTGCGCATCCATCTGCCGCTGCAGGTCGTTGCGCACGGCTTCCAGCTCTGAGACGTCCACCGCGATGCCGGCGCTGCCGCCGGATGTCGGGCGCTCGATCACGTCGAGCACGGCGCGCTGACCGGCGACGACCGCCGTCACGCGAGCGGCGTATGTCGCGCCGTTCTTGCGCTGACGCTTCGCCTCGTCGCGCGCTCGCTCGCTCAGGAGCTCGACGGAGCGGGAGATCGCATCGTCCAGGCTCGGCGCCTCGACGGCGCGCAAGTAAGCCTGGTTCGCCCAGATGAGCTTGTCGTCCGCGTCGCGGATCCAGAGCGGATAGGCGACATCGTCGAGCAGCATGGTCATGGAGCGCAGGTCGCTGCGGGCCGTGGCAAGCTCGGCGCGGGTCTTCAGCAGCTCGGCCCTGTCGCCCGTCACGTCGCGCAGACGCAGGATCGCGCGGCCGCCGATGGTGCGGCCTTCCACGTCGATGAAGCGGTCGAACAGCGTGCGCGCCACCTGACGGAAGGCTTCGCCGCGCTGCTTCAACAACTCGAGAGAGGCGTCCACCGCGGCGGCATCGCCCGGCTGCATCCATGTGCCGAAGGCGAGCGCGCGCCGTGCGGGGGCGCCCTCGCCGATGATGGACGGATCACCCTGGAAACGCGGCTCGCTGTCGCGGCCCTGCCAGCTCACCAGCAATTGCCGCTCGGAGCCCATGAGCAGGGCCGCGAGATCGTCCGATCCGCGCAGGGCCGCAAGCTCCTTCCTCAGGGCGCGCTCTACGCGCGCGGATCGGCGGCGTTCCACCATCAGCAGCAGGGAGGTGATGGTGGTGAGCGACACGAGCCCCATGAAGAGGCCGAAAGCGGCGGCGCTATAGAGGTTCAGACCATAGAAGTAATCGAGAAGGTCGGAGACCTGGTCCAGAAGAGGGAAGGGCGCCTCGGCGGCGAGAGCCGCTTCGGAGGTTCCGGAGAGCAGCATCAGGCTCAAGGGCACACGGGTCAAACCCGCGAGGATTCCTGCCTCGCCCCCGTCGCCTGTCCTATGCTCTCCTTGCCCGGCCATGCCGCGCGGCCCTCCCCATGTTTCAAGGCCCTAACGAGAGGCCAAGTGTGTTCACGCCTCGGGAGCATCGTGACTGCCCCAGAGGAGATACCGCCTACGCATGAACGGAACTTCCGGTATGGCCTTACGTAAAGCCGCGGTACCGCCGGTCGAATCGCATTCACTCTAGACCACGCTCGACTCCGCCCGGAAGAGGGTTAACGTCGCCTTAATCTTCCTTTGGAGAAGCTGTGAGCAATTGGTGGATGCGTATTGCAATCGCGACACACACATGCCCCTGCGTCACTCTGTCGATTCGTCGACAGAGGCTATGAAAAAGCC
>DASRWK010000507.1:0-2549 GCA_035776715.1 Microvirga sp. | reverse complement strand
CCTCGATGGCCTGGGCCACCTCGGGAGAGGCCAGCCGGTAATACCTGTGTCGGCCCTGCCTGGTCATGGCGATCAGGCGGGCCTCACTGAGCTTGGCGAGATGGCCGCTCGTGGTCTGCGCGCTCACGCCGCCGTGCCAGGCGAGCTCGCTCGCCGTCAACGCCCTCCCGTCCATGAGGGCCGAGAGGATGTTGGCGCGCGCCACGTCCCCCATGAGGGCCGCGATTTCCGCAAGGGCCATGCCTGAAACGATGGGTGCCATGGGCCGATCATAGACAAGGGCGGGGATCCGGTCAGCCCAATATGTTTCGGCCGCGGCCGAAGTGTTATGGGGCGACGGAGGAGGGGCTACGTGCCACGTTGCGGCATCCAGGATCACACGAACGGACCCACGACCATGGCGCAGAGCTCCTCCCGCCCTCCTGTTTTCGAGCTGGCTCTTCTGGCCCTTCTCGCGACGCTTTGGGGCGCCTCCTACACCTTCATCAAGATCGGCATCGAAACGATCCCGCCCGTGACGCTGATCGCCGCCCGCACGCTCATCGCCGGGGGCGTGTTGCTGGTCATCGTCCGGATGAGGGGGCTGACGCTCCCGCGCGATCGCGCCACATGGCGAAACTTCGCAGTGCAGGCGTGCCTCAACAGCGTTCTTCCGTTCACGCTCATTGCCTGGGCGGAGCAGTCGGTCGATGCCGGCCTCGCCGTGATCCTCAACGCGATGACGCCCGTCTTCACCTTCCTGATCACCTGGCTCTGGTCACGGCACGAGGCGACCACGGTCCGGAAGTTCGCGGGCGTCATGATCGGCCTGCTGGGAACCTGCATCATCGTCGGCACACAGGCCCTGATCCATATGGGGCAGGAAATGGCCGGCCAGCTCGCGGTGGTGCTGGCGACGATCTGCTATGCGGGCGCGGCGATCTTCGGGCGCACCTTCAAGTCTCTCGATCCGATCATGCCTGCCACGGGATCGCTGATCTCGGGCGCCGTGATCCTGCTCCCCGTCAGCATCGTCCTGGACCGTCCCTGGACGCTGGCGCCGTCCGAAGCCTCGATCCTGGCTCTGATCGGCTTGGCGGTCTTCTCGACGGCCATGGCCTTCCTCATCTACTTCCGGCTCATCCACACCCTCGGTTCCCTGGGCACCACGGCTCAAGGGTATCTGCGCGCGCCCATCGGCGTCGCCATCGGGGCTGCCGTGCTGGGCGAAAGGCTGGATTCCTCCGCGTGGATCGGGCTGCTGTGCATCCTCGCAGGCGTCCTGTTGATGACCTTGCCGCCGCAAGATCGTCCGGCTGCAATCCGCGCCACGTGACCGGCGCAAGAATAAGGGCCTGACCGAAGTCAGGCCCTTGTGGCAGTTTCACGCAGAGCGCGGGATTACTGCTGCGGAGAGGCCGGAGCCGACGGGCTGGCGGGAGCGCTCGGGGCCGCCGGAGCCGGGGAGGCCGGGGCCGCAGGAGCCGCAGGGGCCGTGGTCGAACCGCCCGCCGCGCCCGAACCAGTCGCCGGAGACGAGCTTTCCGTCTGCGTGCCGGTGCTGCCGGTCGTGCTCGGCTCGTTGCCGCCGTCGTAGAAGAGGAAGGCCAGCAAGCCGAGGGCGATAACAAGACCGCCAATCACGTAAGCAAGAGTGTTGGAACCGCGCGCGCTGTTATCGTAGACATTCGTCTCGCGATTGTAGACGTTCGGTTCGCGATCCATGGGATCCATAGCCATTTTTAAGCTCCTTGACCGTTTTACCTCCCGTTCAACGCCCAATGTTGGATGCGGTTTCAGACGAGCGTGACAATAATTTTAAATATCTGTGTATAAAAGAGAATTGATCTTGGGCGGATTGCGACAAATCTGAACGCCTGTTCATCTTGAAAGGGGTTGACCCGGTTTCACGTCGCTCTTACTCCGGGCATGAAAGTGCGAGAGATAAAGGCGCGAGGCTCATGAACGCTCCGGTGAACCCGAAGAAGCTCATCAAAGGTGCGACAGGCGATTGGGAAATCGTCATCGGCATGGAAATCCACGCCCAGGTGACGAGCCAGGCCAAGCTGTTCTCCGGCGCCTCGACGGCCTTCGGCGGCGATCCGAACAGCCACGTGTCCCTGGTCGATGCGGCCATGCCCGGCATGCTGCCCGTGATCAACGAGGAATGCGTGCGCCAGGCCATCCGCACGGGCCTCGGCCTCAAGGCGCAGATCAACCTGAAGAGCACTTTCGACCGGAAGAACTATTTCTACCCGGACCTGCCGCAGGGCTACCAGATCAGCCAGTACAAGAGCCCCATCGTGGGCGAGGGCGAGGTGATCGTGGACGTGCCGGAGACGGGCGAGACGATCACAGTGCGCATCGAGCGCCTGCACCTGGAGCAGGACGCGGGCAAGTCGATTCACGATCTGCATCCCACCCTGAGCTTCGTCGACCTCAACCGCTCCGGGGTCGCGCTGATGGAGATCGTCTCCGAGCCCGACATGCGCTCGCCGGAGGAGGCGGGGGCCTACCTGACCAAGCTGCGGCAGATCCTGCGCTACCTCGGCACCTGCGACGGCAACATG
>DASRWK010000506.1:0-3797 GCA_035776715.1 Microvirga sp. | reverse complement strand
CCGCCTGGATCGACAGGGCCTCGGCCAGGCGGCGGCCGATGGCGACGCCCTCGCCCTCATCGAAATTGTCCAGCGATCCCTGACGGATATTGCCCGCGACATGCTCGATCTGGCGCAGGTCGTTCGAGCGGATGCCGCGCACGAGAACGCCGCTGCCGTTGTACTGCGAGGAGCCGAAGGCCTGGCCCTCCACCAGCGGGATCGCCCGCCTGACGCCCGGCACGGCGGCGATGCGTGCGGCGACCTCGGGGTAATCGGTGAGCGGGCTCTCGATCGGCGCTACGAAGATGTGGCCGTTGATGCCCACGATCTTGTCGAGCAGCTCCTTGCGGAAGCCGTTCATGACCGAGAGCACCACGATGAGCGTAGCGACGCCTAGCATGATGCCCAGGAACGAGAACCCCGCGATGACCGACACGAACCCTTCCCGGCGTCGCGTGCGCAGGTAGCGCCCGGCGAGCATCCACTCGAAGAGCGAGAAAGGCTTGGTTCCGGTCGGTGCTTCTTTGGCCATGTGGCTTATTTATGCGCCGTCAGCCGCGAGACCACATCGTCGACCGACAAAAGCTCACGCTCGCCGGTGGCGCGGCTCTTCAGCTCCACCTTGCCCTCGGCGAGGCCCTTGGGCCCGATCAGCACCTGCCACGGCACGCCGATGAGATCCGCGGTGGCGAATTTTCCGCCCGGACGCTCGTCGCGGTCGTCATAGAGCACGTCCCGGCCAGCGGCGGAAAGCTCGCGATACAAGCGCTCGCTGGCCGCGTCCGTGCCGGAATCGCCGACCTTCAGATTGAGGAGCGCCACGTCGAACGGAGCCACGGCGTCGGGCCAGATGATGCCGTTCTCATCGTGGCTCGCCTCGATGATCGCGGCGATCAGCCGGCTCGGGCCGATGCCGTAAGAACCCATGTGGACCGGCCTCTCCTGCCCGTCCGGTCCCATGACCTTCGCCCCCATGGGCTCGGAATACTTGGTTCCGAAATAGAAGATGTGGCCGACCTCGATCCCCCGCGCGGACATCCTCTTGTCGTCAGGGACGGCATCGAAGGCCGCCGTGTCGTGCATCTCCGAGGTCGCGGCATAGAGCGCCGTCCATTTGTCGACGGTGCTCTGCAGGCCGGGAATGTCGTCGAAATCCGTGTCCGCCGGCGGGATCTCGTAGTTGAGATAATCCGCGTGGCAGAACACCTCGCTCTCGCCGGTGGACGCGAGGATGATGAACTCGTGACTGAGATTCCCGCCGATGGGGCCGGTATCGGCGCGCATCGGGATAGCCTTCAGGCCCATGCGGGCGAAGGTTCGCAGATAGGCCACGAACATCTTGTTATAGGAATGGACCGCGCCGACCTGGCCCAGATCGAAGGAATACGCATCCTTCATCAGGAACTCGCGGGAGCGCATGACGCCGAAGCGCGGCCGCACCTCGTCACGGAACTTCCATTGGATGTGGTAGAGGTTCAGGGGCAGGTCCTTATAGGAGCGCACATAGCCCCGGAATATCTCGGTGATCATCTCCTCATTGGTCGGGCCGAAGAGCATCTCGCGCTCGTGCCGGTCCTGGATGCGCAGCATCTCCTTGCCATAGGCATCGTAGCGGCCCGATTCCCGCCAGAGATCGGCCGACTGGATCGTCGGCATCAGAAGTTCGATGGCGCCGGAGCGATTCTGCTCCTCCCGAACGATGGCGTTGACCTTGTTGAGCACCTTCAGGCCGAGCGGCAGCCAAGCATAGATGCCCGCCGCCTCCTGGCGGATCATGCCCGCGCGCAGCATGAGACGGTGGGAGACGATCTCCGCCTCTTTCGGCGTCTCGCGGAGAATGGGGAGGAAGTAGCGGCTCAAACGCATAGGACGCCTTCAGTCTCGATCAGGAATGGAACAGTGAGTCACGACTCGTTTCCAGCACACAACACAGGCAAGGCGGAAAAGACAAGCTGCCTTCCCGCCCTGAGGCCTGCGACGCAATGCATTAGACCAAAGATCAATACAATAAGTGCCATAAAATGCATCAGGCCCTGCCCAAAAATAGTGACACCGTTAGGGAAGCCAACTATAAAACTATTGCTAATGTCTCAGACCTTCAAACAGGCAGAGGCTGCGGTCCGAGTTTCGGGAGGAACGCGATCCCCAAGCGCCGAGTGAGGCGATGGTGCCAGAAAGCCAGGGATCAAAACAACGCCATAAGGCATTTCAGCAAGGCGAAAGCCTTGCTTTTTCTTTTGTTCTCCAGGTTTCTCGAACTCTCCTCCCTCTCGCCCGATCTTTGCCGGGCATCGCCCCTCTTCCGACGCGGCGGCTCAAATACGTGAATGGCCGGGACAAGCCGGCCATGCCGATGAACGCGATAACGGAACCCCAACCCCAACCCTGGATCAGGTTCTCAAAGACCCGCCAGCGGGAATATGGCGGCCACGAGGACCAGAACGACCGAAGACACCAGGCTCGTCCAGATTGCCTTCTCCTGGAGCCCGTGCACAGTCGGAGCCCCTGGCTCCGTGCCCGCCACGACCTCTCCGCTTTCCGCCTGGCTGCGGACGCCGAACGGAAGGATCGCAAAGAGAAGGATCCACCAGATGACGAAGTAGAGGGCCAAGCCTCCGCTCACCGTCAGATCGAAACCAGTGACGACAATCGCAATGCCGACGGCAGAAATGACGGCCACCACGGCCAGGGTGCACCACAGTGACGCCGAAAGAATTTTGACAAGACTTATCAACAGCTTATCCTCAGACCTGCTCCAGCTCGATAAGAGTTCCGTTGAAATCCTTGGGGTGCAGAAAAAGCACCGGCTTTCCATGGGCTCCGATTCTCGGCTCGCCAGAACCCAGCACCCGGGCCCCGGAATTCACAAGCCGATCCCTCGCGGCCAGGATATCCTCCACCTCGTAGCAGACATGATGGATGCCGCCGTCCGGATTCCGCTCCAGGAACTTGGCAATCGGGGACTCTCCGCCGAGGGGCTCCAGAAGCTCGATCTTGGTGTTCGGCAGGGTCACGAACACCACCGTCACGCCGTGCTCCTCCAGGGCCTCGGGCTCCGACACATGGGTACCGAGCGTCCCACGATAGAGCTCCGAGGCCGCCGTGAGATCTCGAACGGCAATGGCGACATGGTTCAAGCGACCGAGCATCGTGCTCCCCTCAATGACGGAACGAGGCCGTCTTATACCTCGATTACGAGAACATGACAGGCAGGCTTCTTGCCCCATTCCTGGTTCACGGCGGCGCGCACGGCCCGGTGAACGGCGTTCTCGACGGCCTCGGGATCGCGCCGCTTGGCCTTTGGCAAGCTGTCGAGCAGATCGGCTACCGTATCGGCGATGATATCGGTCAGGTCGCGGCCCTGCCGGTTCTTCTCAGGCAGACCCATTGCATCCACCACCGGATCGCCGGCGATCTCGCCGCGGTCATCGATTGCGATGGCGACGGTCACGATGCCCGAGAAAGCGAGCTTGCGGCGCTCCGGAATGGCGCGCTCGCCCGCCGGGATGACGATGTTGCCGTCCTTGTAGAGCCGTCCTGCCGGCATGGTGTCGATAATCTCGGCTTTGCCGGGCGCGAGGCGCACGAGGGTGCCGTTCTTGGCGCGCACCACTTCCGGGACACCCTGCTGGCGCGCGAACTTGGCATGCTCGGCCAGGTGCAGCGGCTCGCCATGGGCGGGAATGGCGATGCGTGGTTTCGTCCATTCATACATCTTCGCGAGTTCGCCCCGCCGAGGATGGCCCGAGACGTGCACCAGTTCCGTGCGGTCGGTGATGACCTCGATTCCCTGCTCGATCAGGCTGTTGATGATG
>DASRWK010000505.1:0-5763 GCA_035776715.1 Microvirga sp. | reverse complement strand
GCCAGCGGCGGCGTCCTGCGCCTGGGCTTGAGCGAACCCCGCAAGCAGGATAGCGGCAGAGAGAACCAAGGAACGCATCAGAAACTCCTTATCTGGATGAAGCCCCACCTTAGAGGGGCTCTACATTATTGGAAAATTCCTCCAAGGCCAGCTACCTTGTCCGGAAAGGCAGCCATGCCGCGCAAGCAATCGGAAGAACGCCCAGGGAGGGTGTCATGACCATCGCATTTCCCAGGCCGGACGAGGCCGTTCTGGCCCGCCGCAAGGAGATCATCGGGGGATTGGCGCGACTTGTCGCGTCGGAGGCTCTCATCGTCTCCGAGGACGAGCGCCGGGCCTTCGAGACCGACGGTCTCACCGCCTATCGCCAGATGCCCCTGGCCGTCGTCCTGCCCTCCACGACACAGGAAGTGTCGGCCGTGATGAAATTCTGTCACGAGCAGGGGGTGAAGGTGGTGCCGCGCGGGGCAGGGACGTCCCTGTGCGGAGGGGCGATTCCCCAACCCGACGCCATCGTCCTCGGCGTCGCCAAGATGAACCGGGTGCTCGACATCGATTTCGAGGGCCGCACTGCCAGGGTCCAGGCGGGCATCACCAATCTGGGAATCAGTCAGGCGGTCGCGCATGAGGGTTACTTCTACGCTCCCGACCCGTCGAGCCAGCTGGCCTGCACGATCGCGGGCAACATCGCCATGAATTCCGGCGGGGCGCATTGCCTGAAATACGGCGTGACCACCAACAACCTGCTCGGCGTCACCATGGTGATGCTCGACGGCGCGGTGGTGGAGATCGGCGGCGAGCATCTCGACAGCCCGGGCTACGACCTTCTCGGCCTCATCTGCGGCTCGGAGGGGCAGCTCGGCGTCGTCACCGAAGCGGTGGTTCGCATCCTTCGCGCGGCCGAAGGCGCGCGTCCCGCGCTCTTCGGCTTCGAGAAGGCGGAGGATGCGGGCGCTTGCGTCGCGGCGATCATCGGTGCGGGCATCATTCCGGTGGCGCTCGAATACATGGACAAGCCCGCCATCCAGATCTGCGAGGCCTTTGCCCATGCGGGCTATCCGCTCGACGTGGAGGCCATGCTCATCGTCGAGGTCGAGGGTTCCGACCAGGAGATCGACGATATGCTCCGGCGCATCGTCGCGATCGCGGAGCCTTTCAGGCCGAAGACCATGAAAGTCTCGCAATCGGAGGCCGAGAGCGCCGCGATCTGGAAGGGCCGCAAGTCGGCCTTCGGCGCCACGGGCCGCGTGGCCGACTACATCTGCATGGACGGCACGATCCCCACGGGCCAGCTGCCCTATGTGCTCAGGCGCATCGACGAGATCGCGAAATCCTACGGCCTTGGAGTCGCCAATGTGTTCCATGCGGGCGACGGCAACCTGCATCCGCTCGTCATGTTCAACACGAACGTTCCCGGTGAGATGGAGAAGGCCGAAAAGGCCGGGGAGGATATCCTCCGGCTCTGCGTGGAGGTCGGTGGTTGCCTGACCGGGGAGCATGGCGTCGGCATCGAGAAGCGCGATCTCATGACCTGCCAGTTCAACGATGTCGATCTCGCGCAGCAGATGCGCGTGCGCGGCGTGTTCGATCCCCGCTGGCTCCTCAACCCTGCCAAAGTATTTCCCCTGGAAGGAAGGCTCGCTGCGTGACAACCCATCTCCCCCGTGACGAGCAGGAGGCTTCCACGATTATCCGTGACGCTTCCGAGAAGGGTATCCTGCTCAGCCTCTCCGGCCAGAACACGAAGGCCGAGATGGGTCGTCCAAACCAGACGGATGCCTCGATTTCATCGAGAGGACTGACGGGCGTCACGCTCTATGAGCCCGCGGAGATGGTGATCTCTGCGAAGAGCGGAACGCCCGTCTCCGAAGTGATGCGCACGCTCGCCGAGAAGGGGCAGGAACTCCCCTTCGAGCCGATGGATTACCGTCCGCTCATCGGCACCAGGGCGGAGCCCACAATCGGCGCGGTGGCGGCCATGAACATCTCCGGCCCGCGCCGTATCGCGGCGGGCGCGGCGCGCGACAGCCTCATCGGCGTGCGCTTCGTCAACGGTCGTGGCGAGGTGGTGAAATCGGGCGGGCGCGTGATGAAGAACGTCACCGGCCTCGATCTCGTGAAGCTCATGGCCGGCTCATGGGGAACGCTCGGCTTCCTCACGGAGGTGACCTTCAAGGTGCTGCCGAAGCAGGAGCGGATGGTGACGCTCGTTCTGCGCGGCCTCAAGGACGACCGGGCCGTCGAGGCGCTCTCGCAGGCGCTCGGCTCACCATTCGATGTCACTGGCGCGGCCCATATTCCGGCCCGCAACCGGCAGGGGGCGAGCACGCTGATCCGGCTCGAAGGCTTCTCCGTCTCGGTCGATTACCGCCTGGGCGAACTGCGCCGTCTTCTCAAGCGCTTCGGCGGCTCCACGGATATCCTGGAGGGCCGGGGGGCGGAGGCCGTCTGGCAGTCGCTGCGTGATGCGACCGTGCTGACCGACGGCGTCGACCGCGCGATCTGGCGTGTCTCGACGTCGCCCACCAAAGGAGCCGAATTCACGAAGCGCATCGCTCAGTCGCTCGATGCGCAATGGTTCTACGATTGGGGCGGCGGCCTCATCTGGATCTCGACGCCGGTCGACGGCGATGCGGGCGCTTCCGTCCTGCGCGAAGCGACCCAGGCGCTCGGGGGGTACGCGACGCTCGTGCGCGCACCGGCCGAGACCCGCTCGGCCGTCGATGTGTTCGAGCCGCAGAGCGAGACGCTGATGACGCTTGCGAAAGGGATCAAAGCCTCCTTCGATCCCGCAGGGATTCTCAATCCAGGCCGGATGTATGCGGGCGTCTGAGATGTCCGGTAGCGCTGCGATGGCTCACGTGGTCGGCAAGAGCGGCGTGAGGCCTGCCGTCTATGCCGTGCTGGCTGTCGTGCTCGTCGCGCTCACCGCCGCGGCCCTGCTCGCCATGGGCCGGACGCCGATCTGCACATGCGGGACGGTGGAGCTCTGGCACGGGGTGGTGCACGATTCCGGAAACTCGCAGCACCTGACGGATTGGTACACCCCTTCGCATGTCATTCATGGCTTCCTGTTCTACCTCGGAACGTGGATCGTCGGCCGCCTGCGCGGCAAAGCGCTGCCGTTCGGAGCGGCGCTGCTCCTCGCCATCGGGGTGGAGGCCGCCTGGGAGATCGTCGAGAACACCGACTTGGTGATCGAGCGCTACCGTGCGACGAATATTGCCCTCGACTATTACGGCGACAGCGTCCTCAATTCGGTGTCGGATGTGCTCTTCATGATTCTCGGGTTCTTCCTGGCCCGATCGTTCCCGGTCTGGCTGACGGTTGCCGCGGCCGTGCTGATGGAGCTGTTCGTCGGATACTGGATCCACGACAATCTCGCCCTCAATATCATCATGCTGATCTACCCGATCGAGGCCATCAACCGGTGGCAATCGGCGATCTGAGATAAAACGATGCAAACCAATTTCACGCCCGAGCAACTCCAGGATTCAGCGATGGCCTCTTCGGAGAAGATCCTCCGGACCTGCGTCCATTGCGGCTTCTGCACGGCGACCTGCCCGACCTACCTGCTTCTCGGCGACGAACTCGACTCTCCGCGCGGGCGCATCTATCTCATCAAGGACATGCTGGAGAGCGGCAAGCCCGCCTCGCCGGAGGTGGTGAAGCACATCGACCGATGCCTGTCGTGCCTGTCCTGCATGACGACCTGTCCGTCCGGCGTGCACTACATGCACCTTGTCGATCATGCCCGCTCCTATATCGAGGCGACCTACACACGCCCCTGGCATGACCGGCTTCTGCGCGGGCTGCTCGCGCGCGTCCTGCCGTATCCGAGCCGCTTCCGCCTCGCCATCGGCGCGGCGGTGCTGGCGAAGCCCCTCAAGGGATTGGTTGGTGGGCTGCCTTTCCTCGGCAACCGCCTGCAGGCCATGATCGAGCTCGCGCCGGCCAAGATGCCGGGCCGTTCTCCCTTGAGCCATCCGGCCACGTTCAAGCCTGAGGGCGAGCGCCGCGGCCGGGTGGCCATCCTGTCCGGCTGCGCTCAGCCGGTGCTCAAGCCCGGTTTCAACGAAGCCGCCATCCGCCTGCTCAACCGGCATGGCGTCGAGGTCGTCCAGCCGAAGGGGGAGGGCTGCTGCGGGGCGCTCGTCCATCATATGGGACGCGAGGAGCAGGGGCACGAATTCGCCAAGCGGAACATCGACGCCTGGATCGCGGAGATGGACGGGGACGGACTGGATGCCATCATCATCACCGCCTCCGGCTGCGGCACCACGATCAAGGATTACGGTTTCATGTTCCGGGACGATCCGGCCTATGCCGAGAAGGCGGCCCGGGTCTCGGCCATCGCCAAGGACATCACGGAATATGCTCTGACCCTCGACCTCACGGAGCCGGTGCGGGAAACCGACCTCGTGGTCGCCTATCACTCCGCCTGCTCCATGCAGCACGGCCAGGCCATCCGCACCGAGCCCAAGACCTTGCTGAAGAAGGCGGGCTTCACGGTGAAGGACGTTCCGGAAGGTCACATCTGCTGCGGCTCGGCGGGCACCTACAACCTGCTCCAGCCGGAGATCGCCGCCCAGCTGAGGGCCCGGAAGGTGGCCAATATCGAGCGCACGAAGCCCGACCTGATCGCGACGGGCAATATCGGCTGCATGACCCAGATCGGGAAGGGAACGGAGATTCCGATCGTCCATACGGTCGAGCTTCTGGATTGGGCGACCGGTGGGCCGATGCCGGAAACCCTCGAAAAGGCGGGTTTCCAGGACCGTCTTTCGCGGCCTGCACCCATTGCGGCCGAGTGAGGTCACGGCGGCACTGAAATGAAATTTCGTTTCCAATCGGGGCGACTCTGGGTTAAAAGGTGCCGAAGTGTGACAATCAGGCGTGAAGGGGCGGCACCATGTCCTCGGGTTGGACGTCTTTCAGGAACCGTTTCGGCAGCAAGAAGCCGCAGGACGAGAGGCTGAGCGTTCCGCCCAATGCGGTTGACGGTGCGGGATCAACGGTCGCTGCAGCCGGCACGCCGCAGGAAGGTCCCGAGCCCATCATCGTCCGGCCCAACGGAGCTCTCGACTCCGTGGGACAGAAGAACGAGCTGATCCGGGTCCGCTTCGCCAACATGATCGACCGGCTGGAGGAGATCCGCAGCCTCAAGGAGGATTTCGCCCTCCTGAGCGAGCCGGTGAACGATCTCATTCGAAGCTATCCCCAGCTCCAGTCGCGCCTGCTCGAAACCGAGGCGGTGCTCAAGCAGGAGACCGAGACCACCGCCTCGCTCCGCCGCGAACTGCACGATCTGAATACGACCCATGCCCGCGCCATGGACGATCTGGTCGCCACAGTCTCCCAGCTGCGCAAGGCCGAGTCCCGGACCCGAGAGCAGGAATCCCACATCGAGGATCTGCGCCTCGGCATGAAGGACAAGGAGGCGATGGTCGCCGACCTCGAGAACCAGCTCGCCATCGAGACCGAGCGCGCCCGCAACATCACGGAGGAGAACCAGGCTCTGCGCCTGGAGGCGCAGGAGGCCGACCAGGCCGTTGCCCGCGCGGAGCGGGAGCTCATCGAGACCCGCGAGCGCAACGGCCTTCTCGACCATGAGGTGAAGCGCCTGCAGAAGGTGGCCGAGGAGCAGAACTACCGTCTCTCCAGCCTCACCAACCGTTATGGCGAGCTGGAGACGCAGCTCGAGGCGACCCGTCAGCGCGCCTCCGAACTCGAGACCAAACTCATGGCCGAGCAGGTGCTCCG
>DASRWK010000504.1:0-3661 GCA_035776715.1 Microvirga sp. | reverse complement strand
GGCCTGACCCTGGAATACTACCATGTCGCGGGCCTCGAGGAGGCGCGGCGCATCGGCCTTCTGCTTCTCGACAATCTGGCCGCCCTGAACATCAAGGTCGAGCTGCGTCCCGAGCAATGGCCGAACATGGTCGCCAAGGGCTCGAAGGTCGAGACCTCGCCGGCCATGACCTCGGTCTACGTGACGCCGATCTCGACCGATCCGGACGCGGTGGCCTACCAGTACCACCCGAATTCCTACGGCCAGTACTTCGCCATGTCGTTCTACCAGAATCCCGACGTGACGGCGAAGATCGACACGGCCCGCCGGAGCAGCGACTGGAACGAGCGCGCCAAGCTCTATGAGGACATCCAGAAGCAGATCGTCGAGGATCAGCCGGAGGTGTTCGGCATGATGCAGAACCGCCGCTGGGCGCACCGGGATTATCTGAAGGGCTTCGCCTTCAGCCCCGTCCGGTTCACCGGCGAGGTCGATCTCTATCCTCTCTGGATCGACGCCAAGTGATGGATGCGGCCGGGGTCTTGGCGCAGTTCGACTGCTCACGTGGGACATGTGGGGGCTTGAGCCCCCACGACCCTCGACATATCGTTCTCGACGGAAGGACATAGCGCCATGCTGACGTTTACCGTCCGCAAGATCGCGGTGCTGGTGGGCACGATGCTCGGTCTTGCGGCCCTGACCTTCCTCATCACCAACGTCGCACCGGGCGATCCCGCCCGCCTCGTTGCGGGTCCCGACGCCACCAACGACATGGTGGAAACGATCCGCCAGGAATACGGCCTGGACCGCCCGCTCTACGAGCAGTTCGCGATCTATATGGGCGATCTGCTCACGGGCGATCTCGGACGCTCCATCGTGTCCACCCGTCCGGTCGTCGACGAGCTCATGCGCTATGTGCCGGCGACCCTGGAACTGGTTCTCGCCGCCATGGTGCTCGGCATCCTGGTCGGCGTGCCCTTCGGCATGCTCTCCGCCGTCTACAAGGACAGGTTCCTGGATCAGGTGACCCGCATCTTCTCCATCTCCGGCGTGGCCCTGCCGGCGTTCTGGTTCGGCATTCTGCTGCAGCTTTTCTTCGCCGTGCGCCTGGAGTGGCTGCCCGTCTCCGGCCGGCTTCCGCTGACCGAGCTCCCGCCCGAGCCCATCACCCATCTTCTCCTGGTGGACAGCCTGCTGCGGGGTCAGTTCGAGACGTTCTGGGCTGCCCTCTCCCACATCATTCTGCCTGCCATCGTCCTGTCGTTCCCCTGCCTGGCCTCGATCCTGCGCGTGAACCGGGCCGAGATGATCGAGGTCCTGCAGTCGGATCACATCGTGGCGGCCCGCGCGCATGGCATCAGCTCGGCGCGGATCGTCACGATCTATGCCCTCAAGAACGCCCTTCTGCCGACGCTTGCCATGATCGGCCTGCGCTTCGGCTGGATGCTGGGCTCCACCGTGCTGGTGGAAACCGTGTTCGATTGGCCCGGCATCGGCCTGTATGCGGTGTCCTCGGCACTGGCTTCCGACTTCAAGCCCGTCGTCGGCGTCACTCTCGTCATCGGCTTCTTCTTCATGATCACAAACACGCTGGTCGACCTGGCCTATGCCTGGATCGATCCTCGACTGAGGAGGGCCTGACATGTCGGCCGAACTCCAGAGCACCGCCGTGCACGTCCCCAGCTTCAGGGAACGCCATGCCAGCACCATCCGGCAGTGGCGCCTCTATGTCCATCTGTTCACGGGCAGCTTCTCCTCGATGCTGGGTCTCGGCCTCGTGCTGCTGTTCCTCATCCTGGCGGTGTTCGGGCCCATGCTGGCCCCCTACCCCGAAGATACGATGGGAGCGGTCAAGCTCGGACAGCGTCTGTTGCCCCCGAGCCTCGAGCATCCCTTCGGCACGGACGAGATGGGTGCGGACATTCTGTCCCGAGTGATCGTCGGTGCGCGCACCTCCCTGTGGATCGGCCTGGTCATCACAGGTCTCGGCGCGGGGATCGGCGTGCCGCTCGGCATCATCGCAGGGTACAAGGGCGGGTTCATCCGGGCCGCGATCATGCGCGTCACCGACCTGTTCCTGGCGGTCCCGGGCCTGGCGCTCGCCCTGGCGATCGTCGCTGCCCTGGGGCCCGGCATCACCAATTGCGTGATCGCCCTCGCCATCGTCTGGTGGCCGGGATACGTGCGGCTGGTCGAAGCCAAGACGCTTTCCATCAAGGAAGAGCTTCACGTGGAGGCCGCCCGCGCGCTCGGCGCGAAGACGCCCTGGATCCTGCGCAAGCACATCCTGCCGAACTGCATGACACCGATCGTCGTCAAGGCCAGCATGGACATGGGCATGGCCATTCTCTCCGCCGCGAGCCTGGGCTTCATCGGCCTCGGTGCCAAGCCGCCGCATCCGGAATGGGGCGCGATGATCTCCGTGGCCCGCACCTACATGCCTGACTGGTGGTGGTACTCCGCCTTCCCGGGTCTTGCCATCTTCCTGACCGTGCTCGGCTTCAATCTCCTCGGCGATGGCCTGCGCGACATCCTCGATCCCCGGAGCCGCGGCCGATGACAGCTTTGCTCAACATCGAGAATTATCGCCTGGATATTCCCACCTTCGACGGCGTTCTGAAGGTGCTCGACGGCATCGACATCAAGCTCGACCAGGGCGACACGCTGGGAATCGTCGGCGAGAGCGGCTGCGGAAAGACGGTTCTCGCCCGCTCGATCTTGGGAATCGGCCCGCGCAACGCCAAGCGCGTGTCCGGGCAGATCGTTTTCGACGCCACGGCGCTGGATGAGCTGAGCGAAGCCGAATGGCGGCGTATCCGCGGCGTGAAGATCTCGATGATCTTCCAGGACCCGATGACATACCTCAACCCGCTGCTGACGATCGGTCGCCAGCTGTCCGATGTCGTCGTGGCCCATCACCGGGCCCAGGGCATGCAGGTTCCCGCAAAGGCCGAGAGACTGGCGCGATGCGGGCAATTGCTGGAACAGGTTCAGATCGCCGACACGCAGCGTGTTCTCAAGAGCTATCCCCACCAGCTCTCGGGCGGCATGCGCCAGCGCATCCTCATCGCCATGGCTCTCGCGGGAGAGCCCAAGCTCCTGATCGCCGACGAGCCGACGACGGCTCTGGACGTCACGATCCAGGCGCAGATCCTGAAACTCCTGCGCGATCTCGTGGACCGTCTCGGACTTACCGTCGTCATGATCAGCCACGATGTCGGTGCGATCGCCGCCCTGTCCCGCCGTGTCGCCGTCATGTACGCGGGGACCGTGGTCGAGCAGGGAGCGGCGGAGAGCATCCTGACGCGGCCGCGCCACCCCTACACGCGCGGATTGCTCGCGGCGCTTCCGGATATCGAGGGGCATAGGCATCCCCTTGAGGCGATTCCGGGCACGATCCCCAACCTCATCACTCCCCCGACGGGCTGCCGCTTCCACCCGCGCTGTCCGCGGGCCACAGCGATCTGCCGTCAGCAGAAACCCGAAACGCGAAGCATCGGAGCCGATCATGTCGTCGCTTGCCACCATGCCTTCGATTGAGGCTGCGGCGGGAGCGAAGCCGCTCCTTTCCGCCCGTCATCTCACCAAGGTCTTTCACACCGGCGGCCAGGAATTCCGCGCCGTCGACGACGTCTCCCTCAGCGTCGGCCACGGCAGGGTGCTTGGCATTGTCGGCGAGTCG
>DASRWK010000503.1:0-3973 GCA_035776715.1 Microvirga sp. | reverse complement strand
GGTTCAGTACCAGAGCACGGACTTCGAGCTCGCTGGTGTTGACAACGACGACTTCTGGACGGCTCGTCTGCGCGTTCAGCGCGACTTCTAATCGGCTCAAACCGATTGGTTAGAGGAAACCCCGGTGGAAACACCGGGGTTTTCTTTTTGCGCAAGCAAGGGCCGCCAAGGCTGCCTGTCCGAAGAGACGGTGGCGTCGCTGCGAATGCCGGAAGGGTCAGGTCTGAAGGAAGGCGCGATATCTCACGGAGCGGCTCTGCCGACCGGGGCCTCGATCGAATGAGCGAGCCTGCGAACGAAAGCGATAGCAGACCAGCAGCGTCCGGTGAGGGCCTCCGCATTCACACGGAAACTTCAGCCAGGGCATGATACTCCCTCGCGGCATGCAAGGCCGCTCAGGAACGGACCGGCAGGGTGCTCCCATGCCCCGAGCCGTAATCGCGCACAGAGATGCGAGATGCAGGCTGCCGAAACAAAAGATTCCGGTCGAATTGTTTCATCCGACCCGCAACGCGAGGGACCTCAGATGAGCGGATCCTGCCTCAATTGGTGGTCTCGGTTGCATCTGCGGCCGTGGCTGCGGCTGCCGCGGCCGGGGCGGGTTTCCCCTTCAGCCGCGCCCGGTAGACCTCCAGGTTCTCCATGACCCGCTGCACGTAGTTCCGGGTCTCGTAGAACGGGATCCGCTCCACCCAGTCGATCGTGTCCACCTGGGGGTTGCGCGGATCGCCGTAAGCCTGAACCCACTTCCTCACATTGCCGCCGCCCGCGTTGTAGGAGGCGAAGGCGAGGATGTAGGAGCCTTTCCAATCCTCCATCAGTTCGCCGAGGTGGGCGGACCCGATCCTCGCATTGTAGGAGGGGTCTTCCACCAGGCGCTTCAGGTCGAAGTCGACGCCGAAGCGCTGCGCGGTCCGCTTGGCGGTGGCCGGCATGAGCTGCATGAGGCCGCGCGCACCCGCGCTCGATACGGCCTTCGGGTTGAAGGCGCTCTCCTGACGGGCGATGGCATAGACCATCGCGGGCTCCACCTCGTCGCCGACCGGCTCGAAATCCGGAATGGCCGCGAGCGGGTAGGCATGCTGATCGAGCGGAAAGCCGCGTTGCAGGGCGATCTTGCCGACCGCGAGAACAGCGCGCGGGTTCTGCTGCGAAGTGGCGAGGGCCGCAAGGGCATCGAGCTGTGCCGGATCGTTCAGGGTCTGGGCAAGATCGCCGTAGAGGCCGATGGCCAGTTCCGTCTCACCGGCCTGTTGAAGGAGCTTTACGGCACGTACCGGAATGCGTGCCTCGAAGGCCTTGCGCTCCTCCTCCCGAAGCGGCTCCACCGAGCGAAGAGATACATCTTTGCCCAGCTTCTGGCGGGCAAGCTGACCGTAATAGGTGGTCGGGTGATCGGCCGCCCGGGCGTAGAAGAGCTTCGCATCCTCGGAGGCTCCCGCCGCCTCCGCGGCGCGTGCCTGCCAATAGGCGACGCGCGCGAGGGAAATGGGTGTGGAGGCCGTCTCCGATACGGCCGCAAAGTGCTTCGCCGCCTTCGCCGGATCGTTCAGGAAGCGGAGCGCGATCCAGCCCGAATGGAACTCCGCCTCGATCTGCTGGGCAGGCGATTGCGCCGCGTGGTGGCTGGCCACGTCGTAGGCGGTCTGCGCATCGCCCTTGTCGAGCAACTCCCGCGTGACGCGGCGCTGCTCGGCCCACCACTCATCCCCGTCCACGCGAAGCTCGGGATCCCGGGGCGCTTGCGTGAGGATCCTGGCGGCCTCGGCATAATTCTTGCTCCGGCGCTGAAAGAGAGCGCGGGAGAACAGATAGGACGGATCGTTCCTGAGCGACACCGGGACTGCGGCGAAGGCCTTCTGGGCCTTCTTCTTGCCCTGGAAGATACCCATGCGGGCCTTGACGAGAGTGGCATGATCCTTTCCGGCGTAGCCGGCCGCGCGCGAAGCCGCGCCCCAGTTCTCTTTCAGGAGAAGGCGCTCCATGCGATAGCGGTGATCCGCCTCGGTGAGCAGGCCGGGGAAGCGGTCGAGGACGCGACGCTCGGTTTCGCTGCCGAAGGTGTCTTCCCGCCAGGCACGGCGGATCAGGTCGGCCGCCTCCTTGTCGAAGCCGTCGCCCTTGAGGGCGAAGCCCAGGGCGATGCGCCCGGCCGGGGTCATCGGAGGGTGCTTGTCGAAGAAGGTTCGGATTTGGGCGCTCGAAGGCCGCTCGGCGAGGAAGGTGGCCTCCATTCGCCGGCGGAGCTGCGACGTCATGGGCCAGTCCGGATAATCCTGCCGGAAGGCCATGATCCGCCCATAGCCGATGGGCAAGCCGTTGCGGATGGCGAACCATTCCGCGACCGCCTGCGCGGCCGGGTCCGAGAGCTTCGATTTCAGGACCGCGGCCTCCGTCAGGTCGTTGTCCCTGTAGGCCTTGAAGATCAGCGGCAACTGTTCCAGGTCTTCCATGGCCCTGGAGGAAGGCGTGAACTCCTCCAGGGTCTTGGCCTCAGGGGAGCCGGCCGGTATCTCGTCGGCAAGAACGGTGAGGGTGGACAGTTGGATCACGGCGACAGACGCCAGAAGACGTATCGAACGACGCATTATGAGGTTCACCCGCTAACCCCCGTGTCGTCGCCTCTTTGTGATGGCGACGTTTCGCTTGAGGAAACACCAAGTGCCGGGCTAGGACAACTCCCTAAAGGTTCGTTTGCGCCCATGCGACGCACCCCTTATGTGTTAAGCCACCGGATCCCGTCAGATCCGCTGCTTGTTATCGAGGATTATCATGACCCGCTTCAAAGGCTCCATCACGGCTCTGGTGACGCCCTTCAAGGATGGGGCCGTCGATGAGGCGGCCTTCCGGGCCTTCATCAACTGGCAGATCGAACAGGGCGCCCATGGGGTGGTGCCGGTCGGCACCACCGGCGAGAGCCCGACGCTGAGTCACAAAGAGCATGACCGGGTCGTCGAGATCTGCGTCGACGAGGTGAAGGGCAGGGTTCCCGTGATCGCGGGCGCGGGCTCCAACAGCACGGACGAGGCCATCGGCTTCTCGAAGCATGCCGAGAAGGTCGGCGCCGATGCGGTGCTGATCGTGACGCCCTATTACAACAAGCCGACGCAGGAAGGGCTCTATCAGCACTTCAAGGCCATCAACGACGCCATCGGCATTCCGATCTTCATCTACAACATCCCCAGCCGCTCGGTGATCGATATGTCGGTGGAGACGATGGCGCGTCTCTACGAACTCAAGAACATCGCAGGCGTGAAGGATGCGACCGCGAATCTCGCCCGCGCCAGCCTGCAGCGCCAGGTCATGGGCCCGGACTTCATCCAGCTCTCCGGAGAGGATGCGACGGCCCTCGGCTTCATGGCCCATGGCGGCCACGGCTGCATCTCCGTGACCTCCAACGTGGCTCCGCGTCTCTGCGCCGAAATGCAGGAGGCCTGCCTGAAGGGAGATTACGCCACGGCCCTGAAGGTCCAGGACCGCCTCATGCCGCTCCACACCAACCTGTTCCTGGAAACCAACCCGTCGCCCGTGAAATATGCCGCGTCTGTCCTCGGTCTGATGCAGGACGATGTGCGCCTGCCGCTCATCCCGGTCTCCGAGGGCACGAAGCAGGCCGTGCGGTCGGCCATGCTCCATGCGGGCCTGATCAACGCTTAAGAAACGAATGGCAAAAGATCCGAAGGGCGCCAACCGCGTTGTCGCGGACAACCGGAAGGCGCGGTTCAACTACGAAATCGTCGATACCTACGAGGCCGGCATCGCGCTCACCGGCACGGAGGTCAAATCCCTGCGCACCGGCAAGGCCACCATCGGCGAGGCCTATGCCGGACCGTCCGGCGAAGAGTTCTTTCTCTTCAACGCCTACATCCCGGAATACCTTCAGGCCAACCGCTTCAACCACGAGACGCGCCGTCCGCGCCGCCTCCTGCTGCATAAGAACCAGATCAACAAGCTGATCGGTGCGACGCAGCGC
>DASRWK010000502.1:0-3492 GCA_035776715.1 Microvirga sp. | reverse complement strand
CCTGGACGACCTGCTGCTCGTGGCCTCCACCGAAGTGAACACCGATGATGACCGCGCGGCCTTGTGTGCCGCCTTGAAGGAGGTTCTGTGATGTTGAACCGCCAGGGACGTCCCTCCGCTCCGCAGGCTCACGGCGTGTCCGATCCGGCCGCCGGCATGGGCGATCAGGCCGCGCGCCTGCAGGGCGATGCCAACCGCGCCACCGGCTCTGCCGCCGAGGCTCACCCGACCTTCACCGGCAACAAGGCGCTGGCGCAGATCGAGCCGCTGCTCTTCGAGATCGGCCGCTATGACACGACCGGCGTCGACATCGACGAGCCGGAGGATTTCGAGCCGCGCCTCGGCGGTCTGGAGCGCAAGGAGCCCATCGGCCTCCCGGGCCTCTCCGAGCCCGAGACCATGCGCCATTACGTGCGTCTGTCCCAGATGAACTACGGCATCGATACGGGCCTCTTCCCGCTCGGCTCCTGCACGATGAAGCACAATGCCCGTCTGAACGAGCGCATGGCCCGCCTGCCGGGCTTCTCGGACGTGCATCCGCTGCAGCCGGTCTCCACCGTGCAGGGCGCGCTGGAACTCATGAACGAGCTCGGCCGCTATCTCGTCACGCTCACCAACATGACGGCCGTGGCGCTCTCGCCGAAGGCGGGCGCGCATGGCGAATTGTGCGGCATGATGGCGATCAAGGCCGCCATCGAGGCGTGCGGCGAGGGCAAGACCCGCAACGTGGTGCTGGTGCCCGATTCGGCGCACGGCACCAATCCGGCCACCGCCGCCCTCATCGGCTTCGTGGTCAAGCCGGTCCCGGCCCGCGAGGACGGCTGGGTGCATGTGGAGGACGTGAAGGAGCGTCTCGGCCCCGACGTCGCCGCGATCATGCTCACGAACCCCAACACCTGCGGCCTCTTCGAGCCGCAAGTGGTGGAGATCGCGAAGGCGATCCACGATGCGGGCGCCTATTTCTACTGCGACGGCGCGAACTTCAACGCCATCGTGGGCAAGGCCAAGCCCGGCGATCTCGGCGTCGACGCCATGCACATCAATCTGCACAAGACCTTCTCGACGCCTCATGGCGGCGGCGGCCCGGGCTCCGGCCCGGTGGTGCTCTCCGAGCGTCTCGCGCCTTACGCGCCGGTGCCGTTCGTGCGTGCCGGCAAGGACGGCTTCGAACTGGTGGAGCAGGCCTCCGACGCGGCTGAGAAGCCGTTCGGCCGCATGACCGCCTTCCACGGGCAGATGGGCATGTATGTGCGCGCTCTGTCCTACATGCTCTCGCATGGTTCGGACGGCATGAAACAGGCATCGGAAGATGCGGTGCTCAACGCCAACTACATTCGGGCCGGTCTCTCCGACCTGATGTCGCTGCCCTTCGGCAACAAGCCGTGCATGCACGAGGTGCTGTTCGACGATGCCTGGCTCAAGGACACGGGCGTCACCACGCTCGACGTGGCGAAGGCCATGATCGACGAGGGCTACCATCCGATGACCATGTACTTCCCGCTGGTGGTGCATGGCGCGATGCTGATCGAACCGACGGAGTCGGAATCGAAGTCGTCCCTCGATCTCTTCATCGCGACTCTGCGCGACCTCGCGATGGCTGCGAAGAACGGCGACAAGGAACGCTTCACCGGCGCGCCCTATCACGCGCCGCGCCGCCGCCTCGACGAGACCAGGGCCGCCCGCAACCCGGTCCTCAGATGGACGCCGCCTGCGCCCGTGGCCGAGGCTGCGGAGTAAGGCTTCCCAAAGCTCAAACGCCCGGCCATGCGCCGGGCGTCCGTCTCTCGGCATGGCCGCGCTCGTCCCGGCCGTCTCGCTTCCGAGGAGCGCAGCGCTCGTCGGGTCCGAATCACCGGCACGAGGCCGGTGATGGCGAGGACGGAGTGATTCCGGATCCGCTGCGCGCCATCCGGGAGGGTGCTGCGATTATCCGAATGCCTGCACCGCCGCAGGCAGATCTGCCATCCGCGAGATCGTGACCGGCGCGCCCGCCTGCCGAAGCCGCTCGGCGTGGTCCGGTCCGCAATGTCCCCCGCCGGTGAAGCCGATGACACGCATGCCTGCGGATGACGCAGCCTGAACGCCGGCAGGCGAATCCTCGATGACGAGGCATTCCTCGGGATGCGCTCCCATCTGCTCGGCGGCAAAGAGAAACAGGTCCGGTGCAGGCTTTCCGCGTGCGACCTGCGTGGCGCTGAAGATGTTCTCGAAGAGATCGGCCAAGTTCGTCACGCGCAGGGAAAGAGCGATTCTCTCCGGCACGGAGGAGGAGGCGACGCAGCGTGGATAGGGCAGGGATCGGATGGCCTCGCCCACGCCTTCGATCGGTTTCAGGTCCGTCTCGAAACGCGCGAAGAGGGCGCTGTTGATCCGCTCGGCGAAGTCCGCCGGCAGCGTACGGCCGTGCTCCGCCTCGATGCGGGCGATCATGTCCCTCATGCTCTTGCCTACGAAGTGCCGCGCGATCTCGTCCGCCGTGTAGGGCAGGCCGAGAGCGGTCAGGACCTCCGCATCGACCTGGCAGGCGAGAGGCTCGGAATCGACCAGGACACCATCGCAATCGAAGATCAGCAGCATCGGACCCTCCAGCAAAAAGGCCGCCATTGGAGGGCGGCCTTTGAAATCATTCGTAATGGCGAGAGGCTTATTGCAGCTTCGTGCGCACGTCGTTCAGTCCCTGCGTCACCAGAGACGTCGCGGTGCCGCCGGTGATTTCCTGGCGCAGGATGCGCTCGGAGGCCTTGACGGCGGCGTCGATGGCGGCGGCGCGAACCTCGGCGGAGGCCTGGGCTTCGGCCTGAGCGATCTTCGCCTCCGCGGATGCGGTGCGACGCTTCACGAAATCGGCCATCTTCTCCTGAGCTTCGCTCGCCAGGCGCTCGGCCTCTTCCTTGGCTGCGGAGACGATGTCGGCGGCCTCGCGCTCGGCTGCCGCGCGCTTGGCTTCGAACTCCTTCAGGAGATTCTCGGCGTCCTGGCGCAGGCGCCTGGCTTCCGCGAGCTCGTCGGCGATGCGTTTGCCGCGGGAATCGAGTTGATTCATGACGGTGCCGGGAACGCCAAAATAGTAAAGCAGCCCGATGAAGAGGAAGAAGGCGACGGCGACCCAGAAGGTCGGATTGGCCAGAAGCGCGGACATAGGGCTCTCCTTACGCCTGAGCGTGATCGAGTGCGGCTTCGACAACCTGCGGGGCAGGGGCCTTGCCGGTGAGCCGTTCGACGATCGCCGTGGCCGTTTCGGCGGCAATACCGCGAACGTGGCTCATGGCTTCCGTCTTCTTGGCAGCGATGGCGGCTTCGGATTCGGCCAGGCGCTTGTTGAGATCCGCTTCCAGAGCCTTGCGCTTGGCATCGCTTTCAGCGGCGAGCTTGGCGCGGGTTTCCTGGGCGAGAGCCTGAGCACGACCCTTGGCCTCGGCCAAAGCCTTCTCGTAGGCGGCGCCGGCCTCTTCCGCGCGGGTCTTCATGGCGGCGGCCTCGTCGAGGTCCCTC
>DASRWK010000501.1:0-3362 GCA_035776715.1 Microvirga sp. | reverse complement strand
ACTCGAAACCGACCCGCAGCTCGCGCCCGCCGATCTCTTCGCCGAGCGCGACGGCGCTTTCGGGGCGGCCGTGGACCCGGCGCTCCTGGCGCGGCTCGACCTGAAGGTGGGTGACCGCGTGACGGTGGGTGGCGCAGCCGTGGAATTGCGCGCGCGTCTCGTGACCGAGCCCGACCAGATCGCCGACGGCATCGGCTTCGGCCCGCGCCTGATGATCTCCCAGGAGGCCCTGAGGGCAACCGGCCTCATCCAGCCCGGAAGCCTGGTCCGTTGGACCTACCGGCTCATCCTGCCCCCGGCCATGTCCAACGAGGAGGGGCTGACGCGGATCGAGGCGGAGGCGAGCCGTGTGCTGCCGGAGGCGGGGTGGCGGATCCGCACGCGGGTCAATGCGGATCCGCGCTTCGCCAAGAACATCGAGCGGTTCACGCAGTTCCTCACCCTCGTCGGCCTCACCGCGCTGCTGGTGGGCGGCGTCGGCGTCGCCAATGCGGTGCGCGGCTTCGTGGACCGCAAGCGCGCTTCCATCGCGACGCTCAAAAGCCTCGGCGCGCCGGGCGGACAGGTGGTGATGCTCTACCTCACGCAAGTGATGCTGATCGCGGCCTTCGCGATCGCTATCGGCTTGGCCGTCGGCGCGGTTCTTCCGTTCCTCGTGACGGGGCTCCTCGGCCATCTCCTGCCTATCCCGATCCAGCCGGTCATCGCGTTTCAGGAACTCGGCATCGCGCTTCTCTATGGCGTGCTCACCGCCCTCGTCTTCGCCATCGCCCCGCTCGGACGCGCCCATGACGTTCCGGTGTCGGGCCTGTTCCGAGACCAGATCGATCCGGAGCGGCGCTGGCCGCGCCGCCGCTATCTCGCGGCGCTCGGTCTCTCTGTCGTAGCGCTGGTGGCGCTGGCGGTGGTCGCGGCCTACGACCGGCGTATCGCCCTCATGTTCGTGGCCGCGGCGGCAGGCTCCTTCGTGCTCCTGCGCCTCGTGGCGCTTGGGCTGATGGCGCTCGCCCGCCGCATGCCGCGCCCCCGGCGCACGGCTGCGCGCCTCGCGCTCGCCAATATCCACCGGCCCGGAGCGCTCACGCCCTCGCTGGTGCTGTCGCTGGGACTGGGCATCACGCTTCTCGTGACGCTCTCGTTCATCGATTCCAACCTGACGAAGCAATTGACGCAAAGCCTGCCGGAGCGCGCGCCGAGCTTCTTCTTCCTCGATATTCCCAACCAGCAGGCGGACGAGTTCGAGGGCTTCCTGAAAAGCCAGGCGGGCGAAGCGGATATCGAGCGCGTGCCGATGATGCGCGGGCGCCTCGTCACCCTGGGCGGTCGTCCCGTCTCCGAGGTCAAGGCTCCCGAGGACATCTCCTGGGTGCTCGAAGGGGATCGCGGCATCACCTATTCCAGGACGCCGCCCGAAGGCTCGAAGCTGGTGCAGGGAGAATGGTGGCCCGAAGATTATGGGGGCAAGCCGCTCGTCTCCTTCGACAGAAAGATCGCGGAAGGCCTCGGACTCAGCCTCGGCGACGAGATCACCGTCAACGTGCTCGGCCGGAACGTCACGGCCACCATCGCCAATCTGCGCGAGGTGGAATGGCGCTCGCTCGGCATCAATTTCGTCATGGTGTTCTCGCCCAACACCTTCGCCGGCGCGCCGCATACCCACCTGGCCACCGTCACCTTCCCGAACGGATCGGATGCGGCGACAGACGCCAGGATCCTGAGGAGTTCCGCACAGGCCTTTCCGATGGTGACGAGCGTGCGCGTGAAGGATGCCCTGGAGGCGGTCAACGACGTGGTGTCCCAGCTCGTGACGGCGATCCGCGGGGCAAGCGCGATCGCGCTCATCGCAAGCCTCCTGGTGCTCGCGGGCGCGCTCGCAGCGGGTCATCGCGCCCGCCTCTACGATGCGGTGGTCTTGAAGACGTTGGGCGCCAGCCGCGCCCGGCTGCTGTCCGCCTATGCCCTCGAATACGGATTGCTCGGCCTCGCCACGGCGCTCTTCGGGCTCCTGGCCGGCGGAATCGCCTCCTATTTCATCGTCACCCGCCTTATGAACTTAAGCTTTAGCCCAGATTTATCGGGCGCGCTTCTGGCCTCGGCCTTGGCCGTTCTGGTGACCGTTGGTCTAGGCTTGATGGGAACCTGGCGGATCTTGAGTCAAAAGCCGGCGCAATACTTGAGAAATCTTTAACGCCGCGCCCGGGTGGCGGCGTTATAGAGCGAACGGAAAGGGGTTTTCGAGGGGCAGAGAAGAAGCTGGTCCTCGAAACTCTTTTCACAAAAATTTGAAGCTTGGCCCGTTCTCTTGCGTAATGACAAGCGCTCCCTCATATTTTGAGGGTCGCCGGGAATCGCGGCGGCCGAGGGCTGACTTCCCAGCCTTTCGAGGGAACATCAACGGGACACCGTGAGAAAGGGCTCCGATGCAACCGTATGAGCAAAACCAAACCGCCTATGGCACCGGCTTTGCCCGGACGGCGGCACAGGTCGACCAAGGCCTGCGCGCCTTCATGCTCGGCGTCTACAACAACATGGTCCTGGGTCTGGCGATTTCGGCTCTGGTCGCGCTCGGCATCAACATGCTGGCCACCACGAGCGATCCGTCTCAGGCCGTCGCCCGCATGGGCGGCGTCGGCCTGACCCAGTTCGGCGTGGCCCTGTACGGCTCGCCGCTGATGTGGGTTGTGGCGCTGGCGCCTCTGGCCTTCATCTTCTTCTTCTCGTTCCGCATGGACCGCATGTCGGCGGCCGCGGCGCGCGGCACCTTCTTCGCCTTTGCGGCGGTGATGGGCGCCTCGCTCTCGACCCTGCTGCTGCGCTATACGGGCGCGAGCGTCGTGCAGGTGTTCTTCATCACGGCTGCGTCCTTCGGTGCGCTGTCGCTGTGGGGCTACACCACCAACCGCAGCCTGTCGGGCATGGGCTCGTTCCTGATCATGGGCCTCTTCGGCCTGATCATCGCCTCGATCGTGAACATCTTCGTCGCGTCGAGCGCGCTGCAGTTCGGCATTTCCGTGATCGGCGTGCTGATCTTCGCAGGCCTGACGGCTTACGACACGCAGAAGCTGAAGGAGATGTACCTGTACGGCAACTTCGACACCGAGGCTGCCGCGAAGGTGTCGGTCTATGGTGCGCTTCAGCTGTACCTGGACTTCATCAACATGTTCCAGTTCCTCCTTGCGCTGCTGGGTAACCGCAACGAGTAAGGACGGCGGAACGAACAATTCCCAGAGCCCCGGCCCAAAGCCGGGGCTTTTTGCTGGCCGATTGCCTGCGGCAGAGCTTCGTCTTACCAATGGCGCATGAAGCTTCACGTCCGCCCCTCGGCTGAAACCGACATTCCCGCCATCGCGGCCATCTACGCC
>DASRWK010000500.1:0-5367 GCA_035776715.1 Microvirga sp. | reverse complement strand
TTCAGGCGCACCTGCGCGCGCGGCGCGTAATGCGACGCGAGCATCCCCGGCGCGAGCGGGTTCTTCCCGCCCTCGGCCCCGCTCTCGAGACGCTGACCGATCAGGGCTTCGATGGCCTCGCGCGGCACGCCGCCGGGGCGCAACAGGCGCGGCGGACCGCCGAGGCATGCGACGATGGTCGATTCGACGCCGACCTCGGAGGCCCCGCCGTCGAGCACCGCGTCGATGCGCCCGTCGAGATCGCTCAGGACATGATCCGCATCCGTCGGGCTGATCCGGCCCGAGCGATTGGCGGAGGGCGCGGCGACGGGCCGGCCGGTGGCCTTCAGGAGAGCGTGGGCAAGGGGATGGGCGGGGACGCGCAGGCCCACGCTGTCGAGACCCGCGCGGGCGAGGTCCGAGACCGTGCAGGTGGGCGCCGCCGGCACGATCAGCGTGAGAGGGCCGGGCCAGAAGGCCTCCGCCAGCTTCCGGGCCGTTTCGTCGAAGAGGCCCTGAACCTTCGCAGCCTCGAAGCTGTCGAGGTGAGAGATCAGCGGGTTGAAGCTGGGACGCTCCTTCGCGGCATAGATGCCCGCAACGGCGTTCGCATTCGTCGCGTCCGCGCCCAGCCCGTAGACAGTCTCGGTCGGGAAGGCTACGAGGCCGCCTCGGTTCAGTATCGCTGCGGCTTCCGCCAGACCGGCCCCGTCGGACGTGAGACGTGCCGTCCGTCGCATTGACCCGTGATCGTTCACGTCTAAACTATCCCTTGTCCGAGGAGTGATGATACCTTGGGCGGGTTTAATGACGCGTGAGAACGCGTCAATATCAAAAGCCTTTGCTTGAGAGGAAATGCTATGACCTACCGCGCGCCCGTGTCGGACATCGTCTTTACCATGCGCCATGTGGCGGGGTTCGACCGCGCCGTCGCCGATGGTCTGTATGGCGACCTCTCCGCCGATCTCGCCCAGACCATCCTGGAGGAGGCCGGCCGCTTCGCCAATGACGTGATCGCGCCGCTCAATCGTGACGGCGACAAGTACGGCGCAACCCTGAGGGACGGCGCCGTCACCACAGCTCCTGGCTGGAAGGAGGCCTACCGGGCCTGGACCGAGGCCGGGTGGAACGCGCTTCCCGGCCCGGCGGATTATGGCGGTCAGGGCTTGCCGACGCTCCTGAACTCGGCCTGCGTCGAGATGTGGAACTCCGCATCGATGGCCTTCGGCATCGGCCCCGTGCTGACCCATGGCGCCATCGAGGCATTGACCCAGCATGCCTCCGACGACCTGAAGAGCCGCTATCTCGAAAAGCTCGTCTCCGGTGAGTGGACGGCGACGATGAACCTCACCGAGCCGCAGGCGGGCTCCGATCTGGCGGCCCTGCGCTCGCGCGCGGAACCGGCGGGCGGCGGCACCTACCGCATCACGGGTCAGAAGATCTTCATCACCTATGGCGAACACGACCTGACCGACAACATCATCCATCTCGTGCTCGCGCGCCTGCCGGATGCGCCGCAGGGCACGCGAGGCATCTCGCTCTTCCTCGTTCCGAAGATTTTGCCGGACGGCACCCTCAACGACGTGCGCTGCCACAGCATCGAGCACAAGCTCGGCATCCATGGCTCGCCGACCTGCACCATGATCTTCGGCGACAACGGCGGTGCCGTGGGCTGGCTCGTGGGCGAGGAGAACCGCGGCTTGAACTGCATGTTCACCATGATGAACAACGCGCGCCTCGCGGTGGGGCTGCAGGGCGTGGCGATTGCCGAGCGCGCCTACCAGCAGGCGCTCTCTTACGCCAACGAGCGCCGCCAGGGCCGCGCCATCGGGGCCGTCGAAGGATCGAGCGCCATCGTTCAGCACCCTGACGTGCAGCGCAATCTTCTCACCATGAAGGCGCTCACCGCCGCTGCGCGCGCGATCTGCTACATGACGGCGGAGGCCATCGACCGCGCGCATCTGGAGCAGGACCCGGCGCGCGCCAAGAAGGCCCACGAGCGCGCTTCCCTGCTGACTCCCGTCGCGAAGGCCTTCTCCACCGATATCGGCATGGAGGTCGCGTCGCTGGGCGTGCAGGTGCATGGCGGCATGGGCTTCATCGAGGAGACGGGCGCGGCCCAGCATTACCGGGATGCGCGTATCGCGCCGATCTACGAGGGCACCAACGGCATTCAGGCCATCGACCTCGTCATGCGCAAGCTGCCCCTGTCCGGCGGCGGTACCGTGCATGCGCAGATCGCCTCCATGCGCGCCGTCGTCACGCGGATCATGAAGGAGGGGACGCCCGCTTTCGGCGCAACGGCCTCGCGCCTGCGCGACGCCGTCGAGAGCCTCGACCGCGCGACGAGCTACATGCTCCAGTCCATCTCATCGAACGCTCCCGCCGAGGCCCTCGCGGGCGCGACGCCGTATCTGCGCCTGTTCGGCCTTGCTCAGGGCGGGGCGGCTCTGGCTGAGGCGGCGCTCGCGGCGAATGCGCTGATGGCGGACGGAGAGGGCGGTCCTGCTCATGCGGGCCGGATCGCGCTCTGTCGCTTCTTTGCGGAGAACATCGCCGTCGGCGCGAAGGGGCTGGAAGAGACGGTCCTCGGCGGCGCAGGCTTCCTGCAGGACGCCGATCTGGCACTGGGGAGCTGATCCGATGAATCTCAAGGGAAAGACGCTCTTCATCACCGGCGCCTCGCGAGGCATCGGTCTCGCCATCGGCCTGCGCGCGGCCAGGGACGGCGCGAACGTGGTCATCGCGGCCAAGACCGCCGAGCCGCATCCCAAGCTTCCCGGCACCATCTACACGGCGGCGGAAGAGATCGAGAAGGCAGGCGGCAAGGCCCTGCCTCTCGTGGTCGACGTCCGTGACGAGACGGCGGTGAGCGGCGCCATCGACAAGGCGGTCGAGACCTTCGGCGGCCTCGATATCGTGGTCAACAACGCCAGCGCCATCAGCCTCACGCCCACGCCGGCGACGGACATGAAGCGCTTCGATCTGATGCATCAGATCAACACGCGCGGCACCTACATGGTCTCGAAATATGCGATCCCGCATCTGGAGAAGGCCGAGAATCCGCACATTCTCATGCTGTCGCCGCCGCTCGACATGAAGGAGAAATGGTTCGCGCCGCATCTGGCGTATTCCCTTGCGAAATACGGAATGAGCCTGTGCGTGCTGGGGCTGGCGGGCGAGCTGCGGGGAAGGGGCATCGCGGTCAACGCGCTTTGGCCGCGCACGACCATCGCGACAAGCGCCGTGAGGAACCTTCTGGGCGGCGACGAGATCGTGCAGGCCAGCCGCACGCCCGAGATCCTGGCCGATGCGGCTTATGCCGTCTTCCAGAAACCTTCGCGGAGCTTCTCCGGTCACTTTCTCATCGACGACGTGTTCCTGACCCAAGAGGGCGTGACGGATTTCGAGAAGTACCGGGTCGATCCTTCCAAACCGCTGATGCCGGATTTCTTCGTGCCCGACGATATTCCGCCTCTTCCGCCTCTGTCGAAATAGGCGAGGAGAACGGCACCATTCCCGTCGTGCCCGGACTTGATCCGGGCATCCACGTCTTTAAACCTTCTCATGAAGCGCGGATCCTCGGACATTCCTGGGGATGGCGAGGTGGGCGGGGAGCCGTAAACCTCGTTGGGCGGAGGCGAGTATGATTTTGATCCATCGACCGGCGCAAAGGGTGGTCCCCATGGGGGAAGCCCTCGAACGCTCCGTGCTGCCTCCGGGCGAGCCGATCCCCGAGGATGCTCTCTGGGTCGATCTGATCGATCCGAGCCGGGACGAGGACAGGCTCGTCGAACGCCACCTCAATATCGAGATTCCCACCCGCGAGGAGATGGCCGACATCGAGCCGTCCGAGATCCTCTACAGCGAGAACAACGCGCGCTACATGACCGCGCGCGTGCTCTGCAGCTCCGATACCGAGAATCCGAAGCTCATCGACGTCTCCTTCATTCTCACGGATCGGGCGCTCGTGACCGTGCGTTATGGCGAGCCGCGCTCCTTCAGCATGTTCATGGCCCGCGCGGGAAAGCCGGGCGGCTGCCGTCATCAGCCCGAGGCCGTGCTCGACGGGCTGATCGAGACGATCATCGACCGCGCGGCGGAAATCCTCGGCACGGTGGGGCAGCGCATCGACCGTCTGTCGCAGTCGATCTTCGAGAACGACAAGAAGGGCAAGCGCCGCACCGCATCCTTTCGCGCCGCCCTGAAATCCATCGGGCGCAAGGCGGACGTGATCTCCAAAGTGCGCGAGAGCATGGTCTCCGTGGAGCGGCTGCTGCTGTTCCTGTCCGCCACCATGCCGCGGCCGCAGAAATCACGCGGCTATCAGGCGGAATGGCGCACGGCCCTGCGCGACGTGCAGTCCATCGAGGAGCACGCGACCTTCCTGTCCAACAAGGTTCAGTTCCTCCTCGACGCCACGCTCGGCCTCGTCACCATCGAGCAGAACGACATCATCAAGATCTTCTCGGTCATGGCCGTGATCTTCCTGCCGCCGACTCTCGTGTCATCGCTCTACGGCATGAACTTCAAAATCATGCCGGAGCTGGAATGGGAATTCGGCTACCCATGGGCCATCACCCTCATGGTGCTGGCAGCCGTGCTGCCCTATCTCTTCTTCCGCTGGAAAAGGTGGCTCTGACATGATGCCGAATGCTGGCGATGCGTCATGGCCGGGCTCGTCCCGGCCGTCCACGTCTTCACGAACGCTCTGAGGCAAGGACGTGAATGCCCGCAGCAAATGGGGCATGACAAAGAGAGGATGGAAACCATGTGCGGGCGCTACGCCATCACCCTTCCTCCCGAAACGTACCGGGAGTTCTACGGCTATTCGGAGCAGCCGAACTTTCCCCCGCGCTACAACGTGGCTCCCACCCAGCCGGTGCCCATCGTGCTGGAGGATCGGGGCGAGCGGCATTTCATGCTGGTGCGTTGGGGCTTCCTGCCGTCCTGGGTGAAGGATCCCAAGGATTTTCCCCTCGTCATCAACGCGCGCGGCGAAACGCTGGAGACGAAGCCGACCTTCAAGGCGGCATTGAAGCGCCGCCGCTGCATCTTTCTGGCCGACGGCTTCTATGAATGGCAGCGTCACGGCCGCGAGAAGACGCCGTTCCTGATCCGCCCGCGCTCCCGCAAGCCCATGCCGATGGCGGGCCTATGGGAGACCTACACCAGTCCCGACGGTGCCGAGATCGATACCGCCGCCATCGTGACGACGGACGCCAACGGCGCGCTCTCCGCCGTGCATGACAGGATGCCGGTGATTCTCTCGGAGGAGGGCATCGCCGCCTGGCTCGACGTGCGCGACGAGCGCGCCAACGTGATGGGCCTCGTGCGGCCATGTCCCGACGACTGGCTCGAGGTTCTGCCGGTCTCGAGCCGCGTGAA
>DASRWK010000499.1:0-4462 GCA_035776715.1 Microvirga sp. | reverse complement strand
AGGATATCCCGGTAGCGGAGGATCGCGGTGCGGGGATCGAACTTCCCGCCGGGAAGAGTCCCGCGAAAGCCGATCACCGTGGCGGCGAGCGCGCAAGCCATCATGAGGGTGGAAAGCCCGAACACGCCGCGCCAGCCGATCCACTCGGCGAGAAGACCCGCCAGGGACGATCCGGCGAGCTGACCGACGATGATCGCCACGAGATAGCGGCTGAGGGCCACCTGGCGCTGGGCTACGGCGACCCGGTCGCCGATCAGCGCGATGGAGAGCGGCACGGCCCCGCCCGCCGCAGCGCCCGCCACGATCCGTAGGCCGAAGAGCGTTTCCGAATTGGGCGCGAAGAGCGAACCGGCGAGCGCCAGGAAAAGGAGCGACAGGGCCACCTTCATGACGCGCTCCTTGCCGAGCGCATCGCCGACAGGGCCGAGGACCGGCTGAATGAACGCGTAGGGCAACGCGAAGGCCGCGGAGAGAAGCGCGATGGTCTGCGCGGAGGAATTCAGATCGCGGGCGATCACCCCCACCATGGGCTCAACCGCACGGGCTGAAAAGGTGCTGGCGAAGCCGCTGACGGCGAGGATCAGGATGAGGTTGCGCGAGGACATGACGCTCTAACGGAAACGGCCGCGAGATGGAGCCTTATCGCTCCATATCACGGCCCTGCCGCTAAAGGAGGCACAGGAATGCAAACCTGCCCTCATCTGAGGTCATGAACATGCCCCGACGCCATGGCCGGGCTTGTCCGGGCCATCTCGCTCCGGAAGAGCAATGCGCCCTTCGCACCGGGATCACCGGCACGAGGCCGGTGATGTCCTGGGGAGTCAGGGTCATGCCGTGAAACTGTTACGATGCCCTGCCCTTGGCGAGCGCATCGAAGGCCTTCAACTGGGCCAGGAGGGCCTCCAGTTCCTTGAGCGGCACCATGTTGGGCCCGTCGGAGGGCGCCTTGTCCGGGTCCTGGTGGGTCTCGATGAAGAGGCCCGCCACGCCTACGGCGACCGCCGCACGGGCGAGCACGGGCACGAACTCCCGCTGACCGCCCGAAGTCGAACCCTTGCCGCCGGGCTGCTGCACGGAGTGGGTCGCGTCGAAGATCACCGGAGCGCCGGTCTCGGCCATGATCGGCAGACTGCGCATGTCGGACACGAGGGTGTTGTAGCCGAAGGAGGCGCCGCGTTCCGTGAGCATCACGTTCGGGTTGCCGGCCGCCCTCACCTTCTGGGCGACGTTCGCCATGTCCCAAGGAGCCAGGAACTGACCCTTCTTCACGTTCACCACGCGGCCCGTCCGGGCGGCGGCGACCAGAAGATCCGTCTGGCGGCAGAGGAAGGCAGGGATCTGGAGAATGTCCACCACCTCGCCGACCGGGGCGCATTGGTCGTTCGCGTGCACGTCGGTGATGACCGGCAGCCCGAACTTCTCCTTCACCTCGGCGAAGACGGAAAGCGCCTTGTCGAGACCGATGCCGCGGGCGCTCGAGATCGAGGTGCGGTTCGCCTTGTCGAAGGACGACTTGTAGACGAGCCCGAGGCCGAGCTTGCCCGTGATCTCCTTGAGGGCCGCCGCCATCTCGAGCGCGTGCTCGCGGCTCTCCATGGCACAGGGCCCGGCAATGATGCTGAGCGGCAGATGATTGCCGAAGCGGACGGAGCCTGCCTCGACGACGGAGGGGGTCTGTTTGGTATCGGTCATACGCCGTCACCTACTCCGTTTCGCGCCGGACGGGAAGTGGCAATGTGCCATAGTTTCGTGTTCCCGTGGCCCAATCCACGGGCCGCAGATCATGCCGCACCCGCGTCAGAACGTCATCGAGGCCGCGTTGATGATGCCGGCCGAGAGGGACGAAGCGCCGAGGAACAGGGCGGCGGCCATTTCGCCGCCGGCGATCCGCTGGGAAAGGTTCGGCATCACGATGCGCACCAGCCAGTACACCACGATCTGAACCGCCAAGGCCACGAGTCCCCACACGAGCAGGTCGACAATGCCCTGGGCGTGAACGATGGCGCTGCCGAGCGGCAAGGCGAATCCGACCAGGCTGAACCCGAGGGCGGTGGAGGCCGAGATCACGTTCCGCCGGATCAGGGCGAACTCGTTGTGCATGGTCGCGAGCGTGTAGATGCCGAGATACAGCGCCACCAGCACGACGGAGATAACGAAGAAGACCAGAAAGTCGAACAAACCGGCCAGAGTGGACGTCACGATCAGCCCCCTACGATTCACTTGCCATGATCGTTAGAGGGTTATGGTTAATTTATTGTGTTGCTTCGAATGCGATGGCGACGCCGGAGGCCGCGCTCGCGGGCACGACGAGGCGGCTGCCCACATGCTGATACGGGACTTCCGCCGAATCCAGTCGCTTGGCGAGCACGAGGACGTCCTCCACCCGCACGGTGAAGGCGACGAAGGACGGCTGGTCCAGCTCCGCTTCGATCGAAATGTAGTTCTCGGCGGCATCGTCCGGCGTCATCACGTCGAGATGCGCATCCGCCAGCCGGAACGACAGATCGTGCAGAGCCGGGCTCGTCGGGACGACCCCCGTGAAGGCCATGAGGAACTGTTTGCAGCGGTCAGGCTCCGGAGCCGCGAGCGCCACGGCCGCCAAGCCGGTGGCTCCGTTCTCATGGACCTGGAAAGCCGGATTCCAGAAGTTTTCCGGAAAGTGCTGCTGGCATACGAAGAAGCCCGCCTTCGGGGCCGCCTCGTCGGCCGCAAAGGCCAGGGAGAAGGCCACCTTCGTCTCGCTGCCGTCGGGCCTCCTGCCTGTGCGCTCGAAATGGAACGGCTCGAATGCGCCGATGCCCTTCTCGGCAAAGAGCGCGGCATCCGCCTCGGCGTCCTGACTGTCGAGCACCAGCATGGCGAGGCCCTCGCGCTCCCTCAGATATTCCTGGACGAAGGCCCCGAAGCTGAAATGATCGTTCCTGCGAGGCGGGATCCGAGCCCCCTCGCCTACCGTGATCAGTTCGAGGAACGCACTCGGAAATTGGACGAGCCTGTTCTCCGTTCCCCAGGAATGCCGGTTGCGAGCCCCCACCTGGAAGCCGAGACGCCGGTAGAAGTCGGCGGCTCCGTCGAGGTCGCGGACGGCAATGACGAGGTGATCGATGTGGCGGCTCATCAAGCGCTTTCCTAGTACTGGAGCCATTTAACGTAGGGCGGCAAACACAAACTCAAAGCGAAAACGCCGGCGGGAAGTCCCGCCGGCGTCTTTCGTTTCGATCTCAAACGAGGCGGCTCTGCACCACGGCCGCGTGAATGAAGCTCTTGAAGAGCGGGTGCGGATCGAACGGGCGCGACTTCAACTCCGGGTGGTACTGGACACCGATGAACCAGGGATGGTCCTCGTACTCCACGATCTCGGGCAGAACGCCGTCAGGAGAAACGCCGGAGAAGCGCAGCCCCTTGGCCTCGAGCCGCTCGCGATAGGCCATGTTGACCTCGTAGCGGTGGCGGTGGCGCTCGGAGATCTCCGTGCCGCCGTAGATTTCGGCCACCTTGCTGCCGGGACTGAGCTGCGCCTGATAGGCGCCCAGGCGCATGGTGCCGCCGAGATCGCCGCCCGCTACGCGCTTCTCGAGCTCGTTCCCACGCAGCCATTCGGTGAGAATGCCCACGACGGGCTCCGGCGTGGGGCCGAACTCGGTGGAGTTCGCGTCCTTGATTCCGGCGAGCGAACGAGCCGCTTCGATCACGGCCATCTGCATGCCGAAGCAGATGCCGAAATACGGGACCTTGCGCTCGCGGGCGAACCGGGCCGCCCGGATCTTGCCCTCTGCGCCGCGCTGGCCGAAACCGCCCGGCACCATGATGCCGTGAATGCCTTCGAGGAACGGAGCCGGATCTTCCTTCTCGAAGATCTCGCTTTCGATCCAGTGCAGGTTCACCTTCACCTGGTTGGCGATGCCGCCGTGGTGGAGGGATTCGATCAGCGACTTGTAGGCGTCCTTGAGGCCCGTGTACTTGCCGACGACGGCGATGTTCACCTCGCCCTCGGGATTGTGTACGCGCTCGGAAATCCTGGTCCAGCGGCTCAGATCCGGGCTCTTGGAGGTATCCAGGCCGAAAGCCGCCAGGACCTCGCTGTCGAGGCCCGCTTCGTGATAGGCGAGCGGGACGTCATAGATCGAGCGGGCGTCCCGCGCCTCGATCACGGCCGTCTCGCGCACGTTGCAGAAAAGTGCGAGCTTCCGGCGCTCGTCCTTCGGGATTTCGCGATCCGTGCGGCAGAGCAGGATGTCGGGCTGGATGCCGATGGAGCGCAGCTCGGCGACGGAGTGCTGCGTCGGCTTGGTCTTCAGTTCGCCCGCCGACGGAATGAAGGGCAGCAGCGTCAGGTGGACGTAGACCGCGTGCCCGCGCGGCAGTTCATTGCCCAGCTGGCGGATCGCCTCGAAGAACGGCAGTCCCTCGATGTCGCCGACGGTGCCGCCGATCTCCACCAGCACGAAGTCGACGTCCTCCC
>DASRWK010000498.1:0-1762 GCA_035776715.1 Microvirga sp. | reverse complement strand
CCGTCATCCCCGAACTTGTTCCGGGGATCCACGTCTTCATTGCAGTCCCTCGAGACGTGGATGGCCGGGACGATCCCGGCCACGACGTAACCGCTCTTTTGGCCTTCGGACGTTGAACTTAGGCCTCCAACCCGGCATCATCCCGTACAATGACCATTCCGAACCTCATCACCATCGCCCGGCTCATCATGGTCCCCATCGTGATCGTCATGATCATGCAGGAACGGTGGGCGGCGGCCTTCATTCTGTTCGTCGTGGCCGGCATCTCGGACGGGATCGATGGCTTCATCGCCCGTCATTTCGACATGAGAAGCGAGTTCGGAGCCTATATCGATCCCCTGGCCGACAAGTCCCTGCTGGTCTCGATCTATGTCGCTCTCGCGGTCGTGGGGGCGATCCCGAGCTGGCTGGCCATCGTCGTCGTATCGCGGGACGCGATGATCGTGTCCGCCGTGCTCCTCTCCTGGGTCATGAGCCGACCGGTCGAGATCAAGCCGATCATGGTAAGCAAGCTGAACACCGTGGCGCAGATCGGCTTCGCGGCATTCGCGCTTGCCGCCAACGCCTATGGCGTGGAGCTGGCCGGGCTCGAGGACATAGCGATGCTGGCCGTCGCCACCTTGACCGTAGCTTCCGCAGGTGCCTATCTCGGGGGCTGGCTGCGGCACATGGCTGCTTAAAGCCCTCAGAGGGTTCGGGTATGGAGTACCGATGACGATCCAACGGCAGATCGGATTCTGGATTGCGGCGCTGGTCGTGGCGGTGCTCCTGATCTTCGTGCTGCGCGGCATCCTTCTGCCGTTCGTGGCGGGCTTCGCCCTGGCCTATCTGCTCGATCCCCTGGCGGACCGGATGCAGAAGATCGGAATCGGCCGTCTGGGGGCCAGTCTCCTGATCCTGGTGCTCTTCGTCCTCTTCTTCATCATCACGCTCATGATCCTGGTGCCGTTCGCGGCCCAGCAGGTCGGGGCCTTCGTCGAGCGAGTTCCGAGCTACGTCGCGAGATTGCAGGAACTGGCGAACGAGCAGCTCAGACCTCTTCTCGACCGGCTCGGCGCCAACGGCTCCCTTCCGGAGATGCAGACCTCCGTGGGCAACCTGATCAGTCAGGGCGTGGCCTGGATCGCCGCGTTCCTCCAGGGACTCTGGTCCGGCGGGCAGGCGCTCATCAGCATCTTCTCCCTGCTCGTCGTGACGCCGGTGGTGGCGTTCTACATGCTCGTGGACTGGGACCGCATGGTGAAGACGGTGGATTCCTGGATGCCGATCCGGCAGCGGGAGACCATTCGCACCATTGCCCGCGACATCGACCGGGCCATTGCGGGCTTCGTGCGGGGGCAGGCGCTGGTCTGCCTGATCCTCGGCACCTTCTACGCGGTGGGGCTCGCCCTGATCGGGCTGAATTTCGGGGCCCTGATCGGCATGACCGCGGGCCTCCTGAGCTTCATCCCCTATGTGGGTTCGCTCACCGGCCTCATCCTGTCCATGGGCGTATCCATCGTGCAGTTCTGGCCCGACTGGACCATGATCCTGGCGACGCTCGGCATCTTCGTGTTCGGTCAGTTCGTGGAAGGCAACATCCTCTCGCCGAAGCTGGTGGGGGATTCCGTGGGGCTTCACCCGGTCTGGCTGATGTTCGCCCTTCTGGCGTTCGGCGCCCTGTTCGGTTTCCTGGGCCTCCTCCTTGCCGTGCCGCTCGCCGCCGCCATCGGCGTGATCGCGCGCTTTGCGTTGCAGCAATATCTGGCGAGCCCGCTCTACC
>DASRWK010000497.1:0-4452 GCA_035776715.1 Microvirga sp. | reverse complement strand
GGGCCTGGACGGCCTCGTCGCCTGTCGACATCCACATGTCGTAGAGCTCGGACAGCCGCTTCGCCTCGGGAAGATCGATGGCTTCCCCGTTCATGCCTTTGGTCTCGACGTACTGGCCCCATTTCGGCCAGGCGTAGTTGTCCTGCCGCATGGGTGCGAGTTCCGTCGGCGGCATGATGGCGGTGGGAATGGCGTTGTCGAACCCGGGAGCCGCGACCATCACCGTCGATCCCGAGAAGGAGCGGTTGCGCAGGACCGTGCGATCCTGCGGCTTCACGAAGAGCCGCACGCCGATCTCCCGCCAGAACTCGCTGATGAGGGTGAGCCCGTCCACCACGAGGCTGCTCTCGCCATCCGTCTCGACGATGATTTCCAGCTCGCGCCCGTCCGGCAGCATACGGAAGCCCGCGCCGTTGCGTTCCGTCAGGCCGATCTCGTCGAGGAGCCGGGAGGCCTGATCCGGATCGTACTCCGCGTTCAGCGTGCGCAGCTCAGGCGAGAAGAGAGGGCTCTCGGGCACCACCGTATTGTTGCCTTGCGTGCCGAGACCGAAGAGCAGGGCGTTGTTCAGGGTCTTGCGGTCGATGCCGAGCGAAAGGGCGCGGCGGAAGCGGACGTCCCGGTTGAGCTGGCGCCAGACGGGATCGACGGTGTTGAGATTGGGGTAGAGCGCCAGTTCCGTGCCGCGCGCATAGGGCCAGATCAGCGTCCTGTAGCCCTGCATCCTCTCGCCTTCCTTGAGCACTGGGATATCGCCCATGGAAAGGCCCCGGAACAGGAGATCCGTCTCGCCCGCATTGGCCTTGGCGGCGAAGAGTCCGCCGGAGGAGACGTCCATGATGATCCGGTCGAGATAGGGCAGCTGATGCCCCTGCTTGTCGATGCGGTGATAGAAAGGATTGCGCTCGAAGACGAAGCGGTTGGCCGGAGCCGCATTCGTGACGCGCCAAGGCATGAGGGTCGGGAGATCCGGGTTCGTCTGCTCCTTCATGTCGTCCATGCGGTTGTGAAGGGCGGCCCAGGACTTCAGTTTCTGCTGCTTGGCTCTCTCTTCCAGCGACGCCTGATCGGCATAGCCGGCATGGAACTGCTTGAGGTAACTGGAGGCCCTGTAGATCGCGGGATCGATGGAACCTGCAAGTTGCGGAAGAAAGCGCGGATTGGGCTTGTCCCAGCTGTAGCGGACCGTACGCTCGTCCAGCACCTCGAAGCGGGGAGGCCGTCCGTCCACCAGCATGAATTCGGGAGGTCCTGCCGGTGAGAGCTCCTTGTTGAGCGCGATGTCTTCCCAGTAGTAGCGGAAGTCTTCCGCAGTGAAGGGCGAACCGTCGGACCAGCGATGACCGGCGCGCAGGGTGAAGGTGAAAACCATGTCGCCCTGGTTGTCGAAACTCTCGAGCAGATCGGGCCGGAGCTGCAGGTGCCGGTCGTAGCCGATGAGGCGGGTATAGGAATAGGTGGAGATGTAGCGGATGTCGCGGGCGCGCGGCACGAGCGTCACGACGTCCCCGCCGGGCTGCCCCGCGGTCTCGACCACGAGCGGTGTCGAAGGAACCCGCTCGGCGACCGGAGGCAGATTTTTCGCGTTGTCCTTGAAGAATGGCGTTTCCTGCAACTCCTGCGCTGCGGCGGGCAATGCCAGGAGACCGCACGTCAGAGCGAGAACGAGGGGCGTCATCCGCAACCAAAGGGTCATCACGCAGCCTCCTGCGCCGCGGGGCGCCCGACGCGGATTTCGTGGCCGGGCTCGATCTCCTTCATCGTGCCGAATTCGCCGTCCGGAATGCGGAAGGGCTCCGGCCACTCGGCGGGGTTGGAGAAGCGGTCGGCCCGCAGCTTCGCGAAATCGAGGGGCCGGTCGAGATCCGGATCCGGCACCGCCGCGAGAAGCGCCTGCGTGTAGGGATGAACCGGATTGCGGAAGAGGGAGGATTTCGGCGCCTCCTCGACGATATAGCCTCGGCACATCACCGCGATGGTGTCGGCGATGTAATCCACCACCGCGAGGTTATGGGATACGAAGATATAGGAAAGCCCGAGGGCTGATTGCAGGTCCTTCAACAGGTTCAGCACCTGCGCCTGCACCGAGACGTCGAGCGCGGAAACCGGCTCGTCGCACAGGAGCACCCGCGGCTCGAGCGCCAGGGCCCTCGCGATGCCCAGGCGCTGACGCTGCCCGCCGGAGAAGGAATGCGGGTAGCGGCGCAGGGAGCGCTGATCGAGACCCACCATGTCGAGCAGCTGCTTCACGCGCTCGTAGCGCTCATCCGGCGTGCCGATGCCGTGGATGCGAAGAGGCTCGGTCAGGATCTCGTAGACGGTCATGCGCGGATTGAGCGAGGAGAACGGATCCTGAAAGATGAACTGCACGGAGCGGCGATAGGCGGTCAGTTCCTTGCCCTCGAGGCGGTGAACGTCCTTCGGGCCGGTTCCGTCGTCGAACAGGACCCGCCCGGAATCGGGCGCGAGCGCGCGCATGATCATCTTGGACACGGTGGTCTTGCCGCAGCCGGACTCCCCGACGAGACCGAGCGTCCTGCCGACCGGCAGCGAGAGATCGACGCCGTTCACGGCCCGGACCATGCGCGGCTTGCCGAAGAAGCGGCCGGAACGGAGCGTGAAGCATTTCGTCAGGCCTTCGGCCTTCAGGATCGGGCCCTGCGGCTGCGGCCTCTCGGGCGCATGGGCGCGCTCGAGCGCCGCGCTCTTCACCTCGCGGATCGGGGTCAGGCGCTCGTTCTCGGCCATGGCGAAGCGCGGCACCGCGCGCATGAGCGCCTGGAGATAGGGATGCTGGGCGTTGCGGAAGATCTCCTCCCGGGAGCCGGCCTCCATGATCCGGCCGCGGTACATGACGACCACCTCGTCGGCGATGTTCGCCACGACGCCGAGATCGTGCGTGATCAGCAGCACAGACATGCCCGTCTCGGCCTGAAGCTCCTTGATGAGATCGAGGATCTGGGCCTGGGTGGTCACGTCGAGCGCCGTCGTCGGCTCGTCCGCGATCAGAAGCGCAGGGCGCGTGATCAGCGCCATGGCGATCATGGCGCGCTGGCGAAGGCCTCCGGACAGTTCGAACGGATAATTGCGCAAGGCCCGCTTCGGATCGGGAAATCCGACCCGGGCCAGCACCTCCACGGTGCGCTGCATGGCCTTCGCGTTGCTCACATCCGCATGGATCAGAAGCGCCTCGGAGATCTGATCGCCGATCGTGTGCAGCGGCGAGAGCGAGGTCATCGGCTCCTGGAAGATCATGGCGATGCGCCCGCCGCGCAGCTGGTGCATGGCCTCGCCCTCGGGCCTGAGGGACGCGATGTCGACGGGCGCCGGAAGGTCGGGATCGTTGAAGAGGATCGAGCCGCCGGAGATCCGGGCCCTCTTGGGCAGGATCTGGAGAATCGACTGGGCCGTCACCGACTTGCCCGATCCGGATTCGCCCACGAGCGCCACCGTCCTGCCCTTCGGGATGTCGAAGGTCAGGCCGTCCACCGCCCGGAAATCTCCGGTATCGGTATGGAAGTCGACCGTCAGATGACGGATCGACAGGAGCGGCGCTTCCATAGGCTCCTCCAGCGGGCACTCATCATAACGCATCAAGCCAAGGCTGCGATCCTGTTTCTCGCCGAAAACACCTCGTCCGGACGGAGGATGGGAATCTGCCTTGCGGCGAGGTGCATCATGAGCTTCTCGCAAAACGTCCAGATGACTTCGTCATGGATCAGGTGATGCGTCAGAAGCCCGATGGGTTCCTCCCGGTCGGCCTCCCCCACGGCCCTGCGGTCGATGGCGGCCGCGAGACTTGCGACGATCCGGTCCGGATCGACCAGACTTCGCGTGCCGTGCCAGTCGATCGGATCGATATGGGTGTTGACCTGCAGCAGCCCTTCGACGGGCGAAGCGGTCTTCCGATCGTTGAAGGCGGAGAGGCCTGTGAAACCGGCCTGCGGCAGGCGCCGCACCAGCTCGGGCGAGACCCGGTTCCAGGGCGGCACGAAGACCGGCAGGAGCCTGCGGCCGAGCTTTTCGCGCGCGATCCGCAGAGCCTGCTCCGCCTCCGCGGCCATGGCGTCGACGGACCGGTGAGCCCCGAACTCAGCCTTCTTCTCGCCCGCGGGAGCATGGTTCGCATGCGACCAGCCATGAACCAGGGCGAGGGCTGCACCGTCGGTCCGCAGGCGCTCCCCGAGCGAGGGCTCGAGCTCTCGCGGAATGACGGCCAGCGCGACGCCGGCCCGGACGCGGCGGCTCAGGGCCAGGAGGCGGTCGAGCTGGGGCGTATGCGCCACCGCATCGTCGTCGCGCCACCAGAACCGGATGGCGCCGCCGCGATCCCCGGCGCGGTCGAGCGCCTGATCCACGGGCGACCAGTCGATGCGGCCGTGGAGGGCAGGGCGGGCAAGCCCCAGGCTCTCCGCGACGGCGACGCTCGCGCGCGCGCCCCCGAGGGCGACA
>DASRWK010000496.1:0-4868 GCA_035776715.1 Microvirga sp. | reverse complement strand
CCTTCAGCAGGTCGACGACGGCTCCGGTAGTGCCGCGGCCCCGGCTGCGCTCGGGCATGGCGACGGTGGACGGATCGCGCGCGAGACCGCGCTCGACCGCCTCCAGAATGTCGGCGCCCGTCCGGGAACGCTCGAAGCCGTTGGGGATGGAGCGGAGCCTGCCCAACGCCTCCACGCTGCGGGGCGCGGAGGTGGCGATGTCGATCATCGCATCGTCCTTGAGGATGCGACCGCGGGGCACGTCGCGCGCTTGAGCCTCGCGCTCACGCCAGGCGGCGACTTCCATCAGAACGGCGACCTCCTTCGGCTTGCGAAGGCGTCCGGCGAGGCGGCGCCATGCATTCTCCGGATCGGCCTGGTAGGTCTCCGGGGAGGTGAGAATGGACATCTCCTCGGCGAGCCAGGCGAGCCGGCCGTTCTTCTGGAGCTGGTCCATCAGCGCCTCGTAGACCTTCACCAGATGGGTGACGTCCGAGAGGGCATAGGTGAGCTGTGCGTCGCTGAGGGGGCGGCGCGACCAATCGGTGAAGCGTGAGGACTTGTCGACCTTCGCCTTGGCGAGGTCGTTCACCAGCTGCTCGTAGGAAACCGAATCGCCGTAGCCGCAGACCATGGCGGCGACCTGGGTATCGAACAGGGGCTCGGGCACGATGCCCCCTAGGTTCCAGACGATCTCCAGATCCTGCCGGGCGGAATGGAAAATCTTCACGACGTTCCTGTCGGACATCAGCGCCATGAAGGGGTCGAGGCTGATCCCCTCGGCCAGCGGGTCGATGAGGAAGGCGTCCGAAGGGTCCGGCCCCGCCATCTGAATCAGGCAGAGCTTCGGATAATAGGTGGTCTCGCGCAGGAACTCCGTGTCGACGGTGACGAACGGATGCCGGCTCAGGCGTGAACAGGCGTCGGACAGCGCCTCGGTGGTCGTGATCAAATTCATGGAAAGGTCTTTTAGCGGAACCTGATTGAGCAGGCGACTCCTCCTTTACGCTCTGCGCAAGGCTTTCCTCCGCTCTTTTGCCTCCCTTTCGGCGCGCTTGAGGAGCCAATCCAGGATGTTCCGGTCCACCACGAGCCCGGTCTCGGCGTCCTCGAGACGCTCGATCCGGTCGACCCGGAAGCCGCGATAGCCGTCATCGGACATGTCGATGCCGCCGAGCAGCATCTTTCCGGGACCGACCTTCAGCTCGCGCGCGATCACCCAGCGCCGGGTCGGGTTGCCGGCCTGGTCCACATAGTCGATCTCGAGGGCCGCCTCGAAAGGATAGACATGCCAGTTGCCCTCGATCCGCTCCTCGTCAGGAGCGTTCCGACCGTGCTTCAGAAGGGTTGTCGCATGAGTGAGTGCCATGCAGGGGATATGGTAATTCACGCTTTGTTCTTCAAGGATTCCGGGGCCTGAGAACGGCGAAAAAACCCTTATGGGACAATGAAAAATCAGGGCTCCGCACAAGGCGCTTCGCGGTCGTCTGAGCGGCTCCCCTGCGGATAGGGAACGGCTCCTTCGGGCATTCGGCAGCAAAGCCACCATGCCCTGGATGCCTCTGGTTCGATAAGCCTTCGGGGAGGCTCGGAGGCTTATCGAACCAGACGCCTGGCCGTTCGCGCACAGCTCCCCGATCCGGAATCCCGTCCCCGCGCTGAAATGCGTCAGAGCGGCTTCCTCGAATCCATCGTGCCGGCGGACTCCGTTGCCGGAACGAGTTTGTACAGGTTTCCTTCCGGGTCGTCGGTGATCACGTGGAGGCTTCCATCCGGCCCCTCCCGCACGTCGCGGATACGGCCCAGCTCACCATTGAGGTGCCGCTCCTCGGAGAGGATCCGGTCTTGCCCGAGCTGGAGGCGGACCACCATCTGCCCCACCAAGGCACCCGACCAGAGCGAGACGCTCTCGCCCTCGCGCTTCAGCGCCAGTCCAGATGGGGCGATCGACGGCACCCAATAGTGGAGCGGCTGCTCCATGCCAGGCGTGTGTGTGCCGTTTCCGATGGGTTCGCCACTGTAATCGATGCCGTAGGTGATCACAGGCCAGCCGTAGTTCCGACCGGGCTCGATCAGGTTCACTTCGTCGCCCCCCTGGGGGCCATGCTCCGTTGACCAGATGCGTCCGGTGACCGCGTCCACGACGAGGCCCTGTGGATTGCGATGGCCGTAGCTCCAAATCTCGGGCTTGGCACCGGGCACGCTCACGAAGGGATTGCCCTCGGGAACGGACCCATCCGTCCTGATCCTGATGATGGTTCCGGTGTGGTTCGTCAGGTCCTGCGCCATGCTTGGCTGCCATCGGTCGCCCAGGGTCAGGAACAGGTGCCCGTCGCCGGACAGCGCAAGACGCCCGCCAAGCTGGTCGATGCCGGGCATCGGGGGATCGCTCTCGAAGATGACCTTCTTGTCCACGAGGATGTTCCGCGTGCGGTCGTAGCGGGCCTTGAGCACCCGGATGGTCAGCGCCTCCTCAGTGCCGTGCGTATACGAGAGGTACAGGGTTGCCGTCCGGACAAAGTCGGGGGCGACCGCCACGTCGAGCAGCCCTGCATGGCTCCCGCTGACGACCTTGGGCACGCCGCCCACCTGACTGATGGGCTGACCCGGGCGAACGACACGGAGCCGCCCGGGCTTCTCCGTCACGAGGATGCCGCCGTCGGGCAGAAAGCCGATCGACCAGGGAAACTCGAACGGTCCGGCCACCGGGACAGGGACATATTCCTCGGTCCGCGGAACCTCCGCAGCGATGACATCGTCGTTCTCCGACCTGGCGCCCACGGGAGCGATTATCAGCAGCCCAAGCAGGATGCCGCTAGCGGAGGCCTGGAAACGGCAGCGTCTTGCTCTTGCCGTCATGGCGATCACTTTCATGGCGCGCGGCACACCTCGACCATGCGGCGAGATGTACAGCGGACAGCAATTTTGAAACTCTGGAATGCCAGCCCGTCAACTCACGGTTTCGAGCTTGGGCTTTCCGTGTGGCCATTGTTTGGCCGGGCCAGGTCCGGCGACTTTTCCGACCGAACGCCGGCTTCTTCAGTCGTGACGTCTGCCGCTTCCCGGAGCTGTGCTCCCCCAGGCTTCCGCCCGCAGCGAACGACCGCGCGACAGGGGTGCGGGCCCGCCCGCAGCCGTTCGAGGAGAGCGGTGGCACGCGGTGGGAGGATGAGATACCCGAGGAAGCCCACTCCGACACGCCCGTCCGGGGCGAGGCGCGCTCTCGAGGGGAGGCCGAACCGATTCCCCGCCCTTCGAGGACAGAGCCAGGACGGGCCGTCAGCCGCTCGCCCAAAGGGGCGGGGCTCTCGAACGGAGCCCTCATTCGTCGTTCCTCCTTGACTTCCCCGGCCTCCCATGGATGTTGCGCGGAACACCGAACAAGCAGGCTTTTCTCAATGTCCGCCTCCATGCACCGTTACCGTACCCATACCTGCGGCGCGCTCCGCGAATCCGATGTCGGCCAGGTCGCCCGCCTTTCCGGCTGGTGCCACCGCATCCGCGACCATGGCGGCGTGCTGTTCATCGACCTGCGGGACCATTACGGCATGACGCAATGCGTGATCGATCCGGATTCGCAGGCCTTCAAGCTGGCCGAGACCGCGCGCTCCGAGTGGGTGATCCGTGTGGACGGCAAGGTGCGCAAGCGCCCGGCGGGCACCGAGAACCCGGAACTGCCCACCGGGATGATCGAGGTCTACATCACCGACATCGAGGTCTTAGGCCCGGCCGACGAGCTGCCGATGCCGGTCTTCGGGGATCAGGAATACCCGGAGGAGACCCGTCTCAAGTACCGGTACCTGGATCTTCGCCGCGAGAAGCTGCACAACAACATCATGAAGCGTGGCGCGATCATCGACAGCCTGCGCACCCGCATGAAGAGCGGCGGCTTCTTCGAGTTCACGACCCCGATCCTGACGGCCTCCTCGCCCGAGGGTGCCCGCGACTTCCTGGTGCCCTCGCGCATCCATCCCGGCAAGTTCTACGCGCTGCCGCAGGCTCCGCAGCAGTTCAAGCAGCTGATCATGATCTCCGGCTTCGACCGGTATTTCCAGATCGCGCCCTGCTTCCGCGACGAGGACCCGCGCGCCGACCGCCTGCCGGGCGAGTTCTACCAGCTCGACGTGGAGATGAGCTTCGTCACGCAGGAAGACGTCTTCCAGACCATGGAGCCGGTGATCCGCGACACCTTCAAGGAATTCGCCGACGGCAAGCCGGTGACGGAGGTCTTCCCGCGCATCCCGTTCTTCGAGGCCATGCTGAAGTACGGCACGGACAAGCCTGACCTGCGCAACCCGCTCGTCATCGCCGACGTGTCCGAGGTGTTCGAGCGCGAGGACGTGACCTTCAACGCGTTCAAGAACGTCGTGAAATCCGGCGGGGTCGTGCGCGCCATCCCGGCAACGGGCGCTGCCTCGCAGCCGCGCTCCTTCTTCGACAAGCTCAACGACTGGGCCCGCTCGGAAGGCGCGCCCGGCCTCGGCTACATCGTGTTCGAGGAGGAGGGCGGCCAGATTCAGGCCAAGGGCCCCATCGCCAAGTTCATCCCGGAGGCTGCCCAGGCCGTCATCCGCGAGAAGGCGGGCATCAAGGCCGGTGACGCGGTGTTCTTCTCGGCCGGACCCGAGGACAAGGCCGCTTCGCTCGCCGGCAAGGCACGCGTGCGCATCGGCGACGAGCTGGGCTTGGGCAACAAGGACCAGTTCGCCTTCTGCTGGATCGTCGACTTCCCGCAATACGAGTGGAACGAGGACGAGAAGAAGATCGACTTCTCGCACAACCCGTTCTCCATGGCCAATATGAGCCATGAGGAATTCATGGCCCTCGACCCGTCGGACAAGGACAAGATCCTCAAGATCACGGCCTTCCAGTACGACATGGTCTGCAAC
>DASRWK010000495.1:0-2203 GCA_035776715.1 Microvirga sp. | reverse complement strand
TCCGACCGTGAGATCGCCGAAGGCCAGACCGTGAAGCGCACGGGCGCCATCGTGGACGTGCCGGTCGGCAAGGGGCTCCTCGGCCGCGTCGTGGATGCGCTGGGTAACCCGATCGACGGCAAGGGCCCGATCCAGTCCACTGAGCGTCGCCGCGTCGACGTGAAGGCTCCCGGCATTATTCCGCGCAAGTCGGTGCACGAGCCGATGGCGACGGGCCTCAAGGCCATCGACGCCCTCATCCCGGTCGGTCGCGGCCAGCGCGAGCTGATCATCGGCGACCGTCAGACCGGCAAGACCGCGATCGCTCTCGACACGATCCTGAACCAGAAGCCGCTGAACCAGGGCAACGACGAGTCGCAGAAGCTGTACTGCGTGTATGTCGCCGTGGGCCAGAAGCGCTCCACGGTCGCCCAGTTCGTGAAGGCCCTCGAGGACAACGGCGCGCTGGAATACTCCATCGTCATTGCCGCCACCGCCTCCGACCCGGCCCCGATGCAGTTCCTGGCTCCGTTCTCCGGCTGCGCCATGGGCGAGTTCTTCCGCGACAACGGCATGCACGCCGTGATCGTGTATGACGACCTGTCCAAGCAGGCCGTCGCCTACCGCCAGATGTCGCTGCTGCTGCGCCGTCCTCCGGGCCGCGAGGCTTATCCGGGCGACGTGTTCTACCTGCACTCCCGCCTGCTGGAGCGCGCCGCGAAGCTCAACGACGACAACGGCGCCGGCTCGCTCACCGCTCTGCCGGTCATCGAGACGCAGGCCAACGACGTGTCTGCCTACATCCCGACCAACGTGATCTCCATCACCGACGGCCAGATCTTCCTCGAGACCGATCTGTTCTACCAGGGCATCCGCCCGGCGGTGAACGTCGGCCTCTCCGTGTCGCGTGTGGGCTCCTCGGCCCAGACGAAGGCGATGAAGAAGGTCGCGGGCAAGATCAAGGGCGAGCTGGCGCAGTACCGCGAGATGGCGGCCTTCGCCCAGTTCGGCTCCGATCTCGACGCCACCACGCAGCGCCTGCTCAACCGCGGCTCGCGCCTGACCGAACTCCTGAAGCAGCCGCAGTTCTCGCCGCTGAAGATGGAGGAGCAGGTCGCCGTGATCTATGCCGGCGTGAACGGCTACCTCGACAGCCTGCCGCTCAACCGCGTGCGCGCTTTCGAGGACGGCCTGCTCGCAACCCTGCGCGGCAAGCACGCCGACATCCTGGAATCGATCCGCGCTTCCAAGGACCTGTCGAGCGACACCGAAGCGAAGCTCAAGGACGTCGTCCAGACCTTCGCCAAGTCGTTCTCGTAAGATCCAGCCGGAACTCCGGAGAGGGTAGGGCCGCTCGATGCCGAGCTTGAAAGACCTTCGTAACCGCATCGCCTCGGTCAAGGCGACGCAGAAGATCACCAAGGCCATGCAGATGGTCGCCGCCGCGAAGCTGCGCCGCGCGCAGACCGCGGCGGAAGCCGCGCGTCCCTACGCAGAGCGTATGGCCGTGGTGCTCGGCAACCTCGCGTCCGGCATCACCGTCGGCCCCGAGACGCCGCGCCTGCTCGCCGGCACGGGTGCTGACCAGGTGCATCTTCTGATCGTCTGCACGGCCGAGCGCGGCCTGTGCGGCGCATTCAACTCCTCGATCGCGCGCCTGGCTCGCGATCACGCCAACCGGCTTCTCGCCGAAGGCAAGACGGTCAAGATCATCTGCGTGGGCAAGAAGGGCTACGACATTCTGCGTCGCCAGTTCGGCCAGCACATCATCGAGCTGATCGATCTCAGATCCGTGCGCCAGATCGGCTTCGAGCAGGGAGACATGATCGCGCAGAAGGTGCTCGGACTCTTCGAGGCCGGCGAGTTCGACGTGGCGACCCTGTTCTACTCGCGCTTCCGCTCGGTGATCGCGCAGATCCCAACGGCGCAGCAGATCATCCCGGCTCAGATCGAGACCACCGGCGCTTCGGCGGATGCGGTCTACGAGTATGAGCCTGAGGAAGGCGAGATCCTCGCGACGCTTCTGCCGCGGAACCTCACCGTGCAGATCTTCCGCGCGCTTCTGGAGAACGCCGCCTCAGAGCAGGGCGCCCGCATGAGCGCCATGGACAATGCGACCCGCAACGCGGGCGAGATGATCAAGAAGCAGACGCAGACCTACAACCGGTCGCGTCAGGCGATGATCACCAAGGAACTGATCGAAATCATTTCGGGCGCCGAGGCG
>DASRWK010000494.1:0-3108 GCA_035776715.1 Microvirga sp. | reverse complement strand
TCGTCCGGCTGATACAGCCCGTACACGACGTTCATGAGCGTCGTCTTCCCCGCGCCGTTCTCGCCGAGCAGGGCATGGATCTCGCCCGGTTCGATGGACAGATCGATCCCGTCATTGGCGAGCAGGTCGCCATAACGCTTGCTGATCCCTTTAAGCTCGACAAGGGGCGGCCCAGATGATGATACGTCTGCCTTCACGCAAGCGACTCTGAACTGAAGAAGTGGAGATTGGTTCGACAAGAACCTTGGATAACGATCATAGGGATGCGCCACACAGGTCGGCAATGGCGAATCCATGGATTATTGTGAGTCGGCAAGCCGTCAGGCATCAGATGACGGGGAATATCCTGACCATGAAAAGCTATAGCATCGCCGTTGTCGGAGCCGGAGCGGTCGGCCTGAGTGCGGCCCTGGCCTTCGCACGGGACGGTTTCGAGACGGTTCTGATCGGCAGCCTCGACACGCGGCGCGACGGTCGCACCGTCGCCCTTCTCAACGGCTCCGTACGATTTCTGAAGGCGATCGGCGTGTGGACCGCCCTGGTGTCCGAGGCGGCTCCGCTGGAAACCATGCGGATCATCGACGATACGGGCAGCCTCTTTCGCCCTCCGCCGGTATCGTTTTCTTGCCGGGAGATCGATCTGGATGCGTTCGGCTGGAACATCGAGAACGCAACCCTCGTCGAAAGATTGGCCGAAGCGGCCCGGTCCTTCGACCACCTGACGATCCTGCCGCAGCATGCCACCGGCTTCCGGGCCGCGGAGGACAGGGCCGTGGTCACTCTCGCCGACGGCTCGGAGATCGAGGTGAATCTGATAGCGGCGGCCGACGGACGCAATTCCAGGCTGCGGCAGATTGCGGGGATCGAGGCTCAAACCTGGTCCTATCCCCAAACGGCCCTGACCGCCATCCTGGCCCACGAACGGGAGCACCGGGAGACTTCCACCGAATTTCACACCCGGAACGGCCCCTTCACCCTCGTTCCCCTCCCCGGCAAGCGCTCGAGCCTCGTCTGGGTCATGAGCCCGAAGCAAGCCGAACGCCTGTCGAAGTCGGATGACGGAACACTGGCTCTCGCCATCGAGCGCCAGGCCCAATCGCTCCTGGGGGCCATGCGCATCGACGGTCCTCGTGGCGTCGTCCCGATGACCGGATTGTCCGTGAACCGCTATGGGGCTCCCCGACTGGCGCTCGTGGGCGAGGCGGCTCACGTCTTCCCGCCCATCGGCGCCCAGGGCCTCAATCTGGGGTTCCGTGACGTGGCCTCATTGAGGGATGCGGTCGTGGATGCGTTCGACAATGGCCGGGAACCCGGGGCGCCGGAAACCCTGCGCCAATATCAGCGCAGTCGCGATCTCGACGTGCGCCTGCGGACGGCTGCCGTGGACGGGCTCAACAGGACGCTCCTGACGGGGCTCCTGCCCGCCGATCTCCTGAGGGGCGCCGGCCTTCTGGCTCTCAGCAAGGTGGGCTTCCTGCGCCGTGCGGTCATGCGCGAGGGCGTTCTGCCTCATATGGGAGCCCCTCGCCTCATGCAGGACGCCTCGGCCGCCTAAGGGAACAGGTCGTAAGGTATGGCCCCGGTCTTGGTGGTGAGGTAGAGCACCCCCGTCAGGGTCAGGATCGACACCAGGGTTCCGATGAGAACGCAGGCGGACGCGCGCTCCACGCCGACATTGTACTGGGTCGAGATCACGAAGATGTTCAAGGCGGGCGGCAGCGCGGCCATCACCATGGCCGCATAGGTCCAGGTCTGCCCGAAATCGCCGATCGCGGAAAGAACCACCCAGACCAGAAGCGGATGCAGGATCAGCTTGATGGCGACCAGAGCCGGCACCTCGCCGGGTACGCTGCGCAGGGGACGCATGGCCACCGTGACCCCGAGCAGGAACAGGGCGCAGGGTGCGGCGGAGCCCGAAAGCCAAGTGACCATTTGGTCGAGGGGGCCTGGAAGCTCCAGGTGAAGGTAGCTCGCGACGATGCCGATGGCCGTCGCAACGTTGAAGGGATGTGTCGCGACACGCCAGAGTATCCGGCGAATTGTAGCGGCCAGATTCAGCCTCTCGACCCCGGCGACGGACATGAGCAGCGGGACGACGGAAAACAGGAAAAGGTTGTCGAACAGGAAGATCAGAACGACCGGTGCGCTCGCGGCGGGTCCGATGGCGGCCAGGATCAAGGGGGGACCCATATAGCCGACATTGGAATAGGAGCCCGCAACGCCTTGCATCACGGATTGCGGCAGATCCTTCGTGTGACGCCAGCCAGCCCCGAAGGACAGGAGGAAGGCACAGGCTGTCGAGAGGGTCGTGCCTGCGATGAAGGCCCAGTTGCCGAGCTGATCCAGCGGCTTATCGGCGATCAGGCGGAAGAACAGGCATGGCAGCGCCACGTAGATCAGGAAGAACTGCATCCATGCGAGGCCGCTCTCCGGCTGCTTGACGACCTTGCCGCAGAAGAAGCCGAGTCCGATCAGCCCGAAGAATGGGGCAAGCAGGTTGAAAAGCCCGATCAGGTCGGACATCGCGGGCTCCTGATACGAGGCTGGGCAGCGAGGAGTAGGAGGTCATTCTTCTGGCAAGGTTCCGCTCCTCCGGCAATCCCGCCTTTGGAAGGCGGCCAGACCGAAAATGCAATGCTCGGCTCGCCGGTATAGGCGCGGCGGATTCTCTCCGGGCCCGTTCCGGTTTCGATGGTAGGTTCTTGATGGGGGTCTCTGGATTGTGAGCGTCGCCGGTTTGGAGATTCCGGCTCTCATGTCTATATGCAGGGTCAAGGAGTTAGGACCATGCCCATGAAAGCGAGTTCAGCGAAATTCGCGATCGGCCAGGTGGTCAGGCATCGCCTGTTCGATTTCAGGGGGCTCATCTTCGATGTGGACCCTGAATTCGACAACACGGAGGACTGGTGGCTGTCCATTCCCGAGGACGTTCGCCCCCGGAAGGATCAGCCGTTTTACCACCTCTTCGCCGAGAACGCGGAAACCGAGTACATTGCTTATGTGTCCGAGCAGAACCTGATGCCGGACCATTCGGACGAGCCTCTGCGCAATCCCATGATCGAGGAAATGTTCGTCAGGGAATCGAATGGCGCGTATCGGGCCAAGCCG
>DASRWK010000493.1:0-4556 GCA_035776715.1 Microvirga sp. | reverse complement strand
GCTTGAGCGCCATGAGGCTCACATGCCGGTGCCCGGCATGGGCCGGATTGAAGGAGCCCCCATAGAGCCCGATCCGCATGCCAGGCGTCGCCAGCGGCAGACGTGCGAGGCCCGAGGGCTCGAGACGAAAGGGAGAGGGTGGAGAGATCACGGACGCGTCTGACCCGAACCGCGGATGCAATACTTGAACGAGGTCAGCTGCTCCACCCCGACGGGGCCGCGCGCATGCATGCGGCCCGTGGCGATGCCGATCTCGGCACCGAACCCGAACTCGCCGCCATCGGCGAATTGTGTCGAGGCGTTGTGAAGCACGATGGCGGAATCCACCTCCCCAAGGAAGCGCTCCGCCGCCGCCGCGTCCTCCGTCACGATGGAGTCGGTGTGGTGCGAACCATAGATTCCGATATGCGCGATGGCCTCCTCCAGGCCGTCCACGACACGCACGGAGATGATCGCGTCGAGATATTCCGTGCGCCAATCCTCCTCGCTCGCAGGGGTCACCCGCGGATCGACGGCTTGGGTGGCAGCATCGCCACGGACGGCGCAACCCGAATCGAGCAGCATGAGCACCAGCGGCTTCAGATGCGTAGCCGCGCAGGCGCCATCGACAAGGAGCGTCTCCGCCGAGCCGCAGACGCCGGTGCGACGCATCTTGGCATTCAGCACGATGGCCTTCGCCATCTCGAGATCCGCCCTCTCGTGCACGAACACGTGATTGAGACCTTCGAGATGCGCGAAGACCGGCACCCGCGCCTCCTCCTGCACGCGCGCCACGAGGCTCTTGCCCCCGCGCGGCACGATGACGTCGAGATTGCCGTCGAGCCCCGTCAGCATGGCGCCCACGGCTGCGCGGTCGCGCGTCGGCGCGAGGCGGATGGCATCGGCGGGAAGCCCGGCCTTCTCCAGGCCCTCGCTCATGGCGTCCGCGATGGCGAGCGCGCTGCGGAAACTCTCCGAGCCGGTGCGCAGGATCGCCGCATTCCCGGCCTTGATGCAGAGCGCGCCCGCATCGGCCGTGACATTCGGGCGGCTCTCGAAGATCACGCCGATCACGCCCAGTGGGGTCGCCACACGCTCGATCTGCAATCCGTTGGGACGCTCGAACCGTGCCAGCACGCGCCCGACCGGATCGGGCAAGACGGCGACGCTTTCCACCGCTTCGGCAATGGCTTCCAGACGTTCGGGATTGAGCATCAGACGGTCGACGAAGGCCGATGTCTGACCCCTGGCTTCGGCCTCGGCGAGATCCTCGGCATTGGCTGCGAGGATCGAAGCGGCTCGCGCGCGAATCGCGGCGGCCATGGTGCGCAGGGCCGCATTCTTCTGGTCGCTCGAGGCCAGGGCCATGCGCCGGGCGGCCTGGCGAGTCCGGCGGCCCAAGTCGGCCATGAGCGGCGAGACATCGGAATGTCCAACCGAAGCCGCACCTGACGCGTTGAGATGTTCCACGCGAGAATTGTCGCTCATGGCCCGAGTATCATTCATGTCCAAGTCCCATCCCTCCGATGTACGGAGAGAAACCTACCATCCGCGATCCATAGCACGACGGGCCGCGCCAGGGCCAAGCCGTTCGGCGAAGGTCCCTCCTCTGTCCCCTGAGATCCGGGTCGGAACCTCCGGCTGGCACTACAGGTCGTGGCACGGACCTTTCTACCCGGAAGACTTAAAGATCAAGGACTTCCTCTCCTATTACGTGAAACGCTTCGATACGGCGGAGATCAACAATTCCTTCTACCGGCTCCCGACGGAGCAGGCCGTCAGGGCATGGCGGGAGAGCGCGCCGGATGGGTTCCTCTTCGCCTGGAAAGCCTCGCGCTTCATCACGCATATGAAGAAGCTCAAGGGAATCGAGGAGAGCATCGATCTCGTGTTCGGCCGCATGGAAGGCCTCGGCGATGCTTTCGGACCCGTCCTGTTCCAGATGCCTCCCGTCTTCAGGCCCAGCGACGAAACGCGGGAGCGGGTGGCGCGATGCCTGTCGCTTGTGCCCCAGAACCGGCGCGTCGCCTTCGAGTTTCGCCATCCGAGCTGGTACGAGGAAGCGACTTTCCGGATGCTGCGCGATCACAACGCCGCACTCTGCCTGTCCGATCACGCCGATGCGCCGGCCCCCTGGGTGATCACCGCCGATTTCGTCTATGTGCGCGCCCATGGCACCGACGGACGCTATGCCGGCAGCTACAGCGAAGAAACCTTGCGAGCCTGGTCCCTTCGGATCGCTGAGTGGCATCGCGAGGGACGCGACGTTTATGCCTATTTCGACAACGACATCAAAAGCGCTGCCCCCGGCGACGCGCAGACCCTGCTGAGGCTCCTGAACGGCGATCAGTCGCTCAGCGCCATATCGTCCCGGTGAACCATCTCGGCGCGTCCTGGGTAGCCGAGGATGCCCTCGATCTCGCGGCTCGGGCGCCCGATGATGCGCGAGGCCTCCTCGGCATCGTAGGCCACGAGGCCACGGCCGAGAACGCGGTTCTCGTCGCGGATCGTCACCGCATCGCCGCGGTGAAACGTGCCCTCGATGCGGCGCACGCCCACGGGCAGAAGGCTTGCGCCGCCCTGCAAGGCGCGTGCTGCGCCCTCATCGACGACGATCGTGCCGCGTGGTTCGAGCGCACCTGCGATCCAGGTCTTGCGCGCCGCCACGGGATTGGAGGGGGTGAGGAACCAGGTGCATCGCCCGCCTTCGGCGACGCGCTTCAGCGGGTTCTTCGCACGTCCGTCGGCGATGACCATATGCGTGCCGCCGGTCGTCGCGATCTTGCCTGCTTCGATCTTCGTGCGCATTCCGCCGCGGGACAATTCGGAGGCTGCCCCTCCGGCCATCGCTTCGATGGCCGGCGTGATGCGCTCGACGGCGGGAATATGCCGAGCCTGGGGATCGGATGCAGGCGGTGCCGTATAGAGCCCGTCGATATCCGAGAAAAGCACCAGAAGATCCGCACCGATCATGGTGGCGACACGCGCCGCCAGACGATCGTTGTCGCCGTAGCGGATCTCGGACGTCGCCACCGTATCGTTCTCGTTGATCACCGGCACGGCGCGCATTTCGAGCAGCTTCAGCGTCGTGGCGCGCGCATTGAGATAGCGCCGCCGTTCCTCCGTATCGGAGAGCGTCACGAGGATCTGGCCCGCCGTGATGCCGTGATGGGCAAGAACCTCCGACCAGGTGCGCGCGAGCGCGATCTGGCCGACGGCGGCGGCGGCTTGGCTTTCCTCCAGCTTCAGGGGACCGGAGGGAAGTCCCAGAACCGTGCGCCCCATGGCGATCGCGCCGGAGGAGACGACGAGGACATCAGCGCCCTTTGCGTGGAGATCGGCAATGTCCTCGGCAAGTGCGGCAAGCCACGCATGATTGAGGCGCCCGCGAGCACGATCCACCAGGAGCGCGGAACCGACTTTCAGGACGACGCGGCGGAACTGGCTGATCTGGGGGCTCACGGATGCCACTCTTCCTGGGTCTCGACAGTCTCTTCCGTGGTCTTAGCCTCGTCGATGACGGTGAGCAACGCCTGCAGGACCTCCTGCACGCCCTGGCCCGAGGCGGAGGAGATCACGAGAGGCGTGCGCTTGCAGGCCTTCTTCAGCTTCTTGAGCTGCTCCTCGAGCGTCTCCTCGTCCAGCGCATCCGCTTTCGAGAGCGCGACGATCTCGGGCTTCTCGGCGAGGCCGTGACCATAGGCCTCGATCTCATGACGCACGGTCCTGTAGGCTTCGCCCGCATCCTCACTCGTGCCCTCGACCAAGTGCAGCAGCACGCGGCAACGCTCCACGTGGCTCAAGAAACGGTCGCCTAGGCCAACCCCCTCCGATGCGCCCTCGATCAGTCCCGGAATGTCCGCCAGCACGAATTCGCGGCCATGGACACGCACCACGCCGAGGCCTGGATGGAGCGTGGTGAACGGGTAATCGGCGATCTTGGGCTTGGCCGAGGTGACGGTAGCAAGAAACGTCGACTTGCCCGCATTGGGCAGGCCCACGAGGCCGGCATCGGCAATCAGCTTCAGGCGCAGAACAAGCGTGCGCTCCTGCCCCTCCTGTCCCGGATTGGCCCGGCGCGGCGCCCGGTTGGTGGAGGTGGTGAAATAGGCGTTGCCGAAGCCGCCGTTGCCGCCTTTGGCGAGCAGCACCCGCTGGCCGACATGGGTCATGTCGGCGATGACGGTCTCGCCGTCCTCCTCCAGAATTTCCGTGCCGGCGGGCACTTTCAGCACCACGTCGGCGCCCTTGGCTCCGGCACGGTTCTTGCCCATGCCGTGGCCGCCGGTCTTGGCCTTGAAGTGCTGCTGGTAGCGGTAGTCGATGAGGGTGTTGAGCCCTTCCACGCATTCCGCCCACACGTCGCCGCCGCGGCCGCCGTCGCCGCCGTCGGGCCCGCCGAATTCGATGAACTTTTCACGGCGGAACGATACGGCGCCTGCGCCGCCATTGCCCGAACGAATATAAATCTTGGCTTGGTCGAGAAATTTCATAACTCGTGTCCTTTACGGGACAACACGCCCATGGGCAACGCACGCACAAGAGCAACGCAGACAAAAGAGAAGCGCCCCCGAAAG
>DASRWK010000492.1:0-2903 GCA_035776715.1 Microvirga sp. | reverse complement strand
GAATGACGGAGCAAGGGCTTTTCGCCAAGAGGGCTCTTCTCAAAAGGGGCCCTCTCGGGTCTCGCGAAACTTTCTTACCAGGTGCCCGTGTTCGGCATGGACGCCCAGGGCTCCTGAACGGGCTTGGGCTCGCCGCGCTGCAGCAGTTCGATGGAAATGTTGTCGGGCGTCTTGATGAAGGCCATGTACCCGTCCCGGGGCGGACGGTTGATGGTGACGCCGGCATCCATCAGCTTCCGGCAGGTTTCGTAGATATCGTCGACCCGATAGGCGAGATGGCCGAAATTCCGGCCGCCGGAATATTCGTGCTCGTCCCAGTTGTAGGTCAGCTCCAGAAGCGGGGCCTTTGTTTCCTTGGCTTTCTCCACATCACCGGGAGCCGCCAGGAACACGAGGGTGAAACGGCCTTTTTCGTTCTCGCTCCGGCGAACCTCGACGAGGCCGAACTTGTTGCAGAAGAAATCGAGGGACTGCTCCAGGTTCGAGACCCGGACCATCGTGTGGAGGTATTCCATAGACCATCTCCCATATGAGCCTGGCTGACGGTGATGGCGCATTTGGCTGAGAGATCAAGGCCTATGCTTTATACCCGCGGAAAAAGCCTTGGAATTGTCCAAGTAGGCGTGACTTCTATCGCCCGTCGATTCAGACAATCTTAGCCCAGACCGTTCAACCCCTACCCTTAACGCAATCAAGTTTCACAGAGAGCAGCCGATGCGCACCGATGTCGCTCAGATTGTCCGCCTCGAGGATTATCGGCCCAGCGATTTCCTGATCGATGAGGTCGAGCTGGATTTCAGACTTCATCCGACGGCGACGATGGTCACGGCGACGCTGACCGTGCGGCCCAACCCGGCCGGGCGCTCGGACGTCCCCCTGGTGCTCGACGGCGACGAGGTGAATCTGAAGTCCGTCGCTCTCGACGACCGGACGCTGGAAGCCGGCGAGTTCGAGGCGCTCCCCGAATCCCTCACGATCTCTCAGCCGCCGCAACATCCGTTCCGGCTCACCATCGAAACCGAGATCAACCCGACGGCGAACACCAAGCTCATGGGCCTCTACCGGTCGAGCGGCAACTACTGCACGCAATGCGAGGCCGAAGGGTTCAGGCGCATCACCTACTTTCTCGACCGTCCGGACATACTGGCCTCCTACACCACCCGCATCGAAGCCGATTACGAAGAAGCTCCGATTCTCCTCGGCAACGGCAATCCCATCGCGAGCGGCTCCGTCGAGGGCACGGGCCGGCATTACGCCGTCTGGCACGATCCGTTTCCGAAGCCGTCCTACCTCTTCGCGCTCGTCGGCGGACGCCTCGGCCGTGTTGCCAAGCCATTCACGACCATGGGCGGGCGCCAGGTGGAGATCGCGGTTTACGTGGAGCCCGGGAAGGAGGATCGCGCCGGCTATGCGCTCGATGCTCTCGAGCGGTCCATGATCTGGGACGAGAAGGTCTTCGGCCGGGAATACGACCTTGACGTATTCAACATCGTCGCAGTGTCGGATTTCAACATGGGCGCGATGGAGAACAAGGGCCTCAACATCTTCAACGACAAGTACGTGCTGGCGAGCCCGGAGACCGCGACAGACGCCGATTATGCGAACATCGAAGCGATCATCGCTCACGAGTACTTCCATAACTGGTCGGGCAATCGCGTGACCTGCCGCGACTGGTTTCAGCTCTGCCTGAAGGAGGGCCTGACGGTATTCCGCGACCAGGAGTTCTCGTCCGACGAACGTTCGCGCCCCGTGCACCGCATCGCAGAGGTGAAGACCTTGAGGGCGCGGCAGTTCCTGGAGGATTCGAGCCCTCTTGCCCATCCGGTGCGACCGAGCCAGTACCGCGAGATCAATAACTTCTACACCGCAACCGTATACGAGAAGGGCGCCGAAATCGTCCGCATGCTCAAGACGATCATCGGCGAGGAGGATTTCAGGCGCGGCATGGATCTCTATTATGATCGATGCGACGGCACCGCCGCGACCGTCGAGGATTTCCTGAAGGCCTTTGCCGACGTCACAGGCCGGGACCTCTCTCACTTCGTCCGCTGGTATGCGCAATCCGGCACGCCGCGCGTGAGCGTGCACGGCCATTATGACGATGCCGCGAAAACGTACCGGCTCGACTTCAGGCAGCAGACGCCCCCGACCCCCGGCCAGCCGACGAAGGAGTCGATGGTGATTCCCATCGCGCTCGGTCTCGTGGCTCAGGACGGGCAGCCGATGGACGCCCGTTGCGAGCGCGTGAACTCCCGCGGCGTGTTCGTTCTCGACAAGGCGGAAGACAGCATCACGTTCACGGGCGTCGCCTCGCGGCCTGTCCCGTCGGTCTTCCGCGGCTTCTCGGCTCCGGTGAAGATCTCCCTCGACCTTTCGAACGAGGAACTTCTCGTGCTGCTTCGGCATGACACCGATGCGTTCAACCGTTGGCAGGCGGCGCAGACGGTTGCGATGCGCATGCTCGTTTCGCTCTCGGCAGGCACCCCGGTGAGCGACGAGGACATGACCTCCCTGTCCTCCGCCCTCTGCGCGTTCATGAAGTCAGAGGCCATGAGCGATCCCGCCTTCGCCGCGCTCGTCCTGACGCTTCCCAGCGAGGCCGACATCGCCCAGGACATCGGAAAGGACGTGGATCCCGATGCGATCCATCGAGCTCGCAAGGCCATGCGCCAGCGCATCGGCAAAGTCTGCTACGAGGAGCTGAGGAACTTCCATCGCTCTCTCGAGCAGACGGAATCCTACAGCCCGGATGCGGCGAGCGCGGGACGAAGAGCACTGCGCAATGCTGCGCTCGACCTTCTGGCCGCCGCCGATCCGCGAGCGGGGGAGCAGCTTGCGAGCGCACAATTCGAGACGGCAGCCAACATGACCGACCGGCTGGCGTCTTTGGGTGTCCTCATGAC
>DASRWK010000491.1:0-4135 GCA_035776715.1 Microvirga sp. | reverse complement strand
GTCGCCTCTCGCCCCGACGGGAGAGAGGACCGGGGACGACGAGGCTTATTCGGCCGTCGTTTTCACGGCCGTCGTGGCGGTTTTCGTTTTGCTCGTCGTGAGGGTGAGCAGCGCCATTGCCTTCGTCCATTCGCAAGCCCGGTCCAGGCTTCGATAACCTCACCAACACACCAAAGGCCTGCCTTCGTCAAGCATTCTCTGCAGGGAGGCTCCGGTGGGCGGCCAGCCCGGGCGATTACCTTTCGTTTACCTTGCTTAGCAAAATCTTTCGAGATGCCGGACCTGCTACGCTAGAACATGCCGAGGACATTCAGCCGAGGAGTGCGTGAGGCGAGATGGCACGGGCCGGTTATCCCGCCTGGGACGAGGACGAGGCGTTCTTCGACGAGCGTCCGGTCCGTCGCGTGCGCAGGCGGCGGCGCTCCTGGCTGCGCTCCTGGCTGCGCATGACCCTCATGTCCTCTCTGATGATCGCAGGACTGGTTCATTTCGCGCAGCAGAAGAGCGATGTGTCCCGCGGCGCAGCGCGCAACGACGCTCCCTCGCCCGTTCTGATCGCGCCCGCGCCCGCCTGGACGCCGGTCGCTTCGGCTCCGGCGCCCTACGCCGTCGAGGAAGCCCCCGGCCCTCTCGCCGTCGAGGCGCGGCAGCACACGAGCGGCGCGCGAGAGGACATATTGACCATGGGGCGTTTCGGGGATCCCCGTTATGCAAGGCTCGCTCTGACCCAGGGCTCGCCGGAACCGGTCCGCAGCTTCTTCGTCGACATCGCCCGCCGCGCCGCCCAGGCCGGTCTTGCGGTGTCGCGCACTTCACAGAGCCGGGTGATCGCAACCAAGTTCGGGCCCGTCGAGGCCGCTTCCATGATCCTCGTGGGCCCTCGCGAGCAGGAATGCCAAGCCTTCCGCTTCTCCGACTTCGATTCCCGCTTCGGCCTCCTGGGCTGGATGTGCGAGGGGGACGCCACCGCCCTGGACGACGCAAAGCTCGCCTGCCTCATCGACGGCATCGTTCTCTCCGGTGCGGGCAGCCCTTCCCTGAAAGCCGTGTTCGCGCGCGCCGAGCGCAACCGGACGGAAGCCTGCGCCGTCGCCCGCACCGCCTCCATCGGCGTCATGCCCCCTCCCCGACCCTGATCGCCACCCGGTGCATGACATTGCAGCCATAGCCGTTCGGGTTCCAGTTGACCGCCCGGAACGGCTGGGCGCGGCCCTGCGAGTCGGTCGCGCGGGCAACGATCTCGTAATATCCGTCTCCGGGCAGTGCGATATCCGCCGTCCAGCGCACCCAGTCGTAGCGGTTGCGTGGCGGCGTCATCCTCGCGGGCACCCAGGTGGCGCCGCCATCGATGGAGCAGTCCACCCGCGCCACCGCGTCGTCCCCGGCCCAGGCGGCGCCCCGGACCACGATGCTGCGTGCGCCCGCCGCGAGGCGCGAGCCATCGGCCGGAGCCGTGACGATGCTGCGAACGGGCATGGATTCCAGAATTCGCGTCTCCAGCTGCCGCGCATCCGAACCCGGCGGAAGCGGATGGACCGGAACACGATAGGACAGGCCCGTCATGCCCGGGCCGTCATGCTCCCGGTCGCGGATCCGGATCCGCGTCAGCCATTTCTGGCTGAGCGATCCCGGCCAGCCCGGCACGACGAGGCGCAGGGGACCGCCGTGAACGAACGGCAGGGGCTCGCCGTTCATGGCCCAGGCGAGCAGGGTGTGCTCCTCCAAGGCCTTCGCCACCGGCATGCCACGCGACATGGCCTGCTTCTCGAAACTCCCGGTCTTGTCCGGATCGGCCCCGAAATGGCCGGTGAACCGCGCCGTGTCCTTCAGCCCCGCGGCCCGCAGGACGTCGCACAGGGAAACGCCCGTCCATTCGGCGCAGCCGGCGCCGCCATTGGTCCAGGCATTGCCCTCGGCCTGCGGCTCGAAGAAGGCGCGCCCGTTGCCGCCGCATTCGAGCACCATGCGGAACGTCTTGGCGGGAAACCGGCTCTTCAGCTCGGCAAGCGACAGGTCGAGGGGATGTTCCACCTCTCCGTCGACGGTGAAGCGCCAGGCATCCGGATCCTCGATCCGATCGGGAAGAAGGCCGTTGTTGCGGATGAAGAAGCGCGCGATCGGCGTCGTGTCGTCGTCGAGCAGCGCCTCCGGCGTCTCGGCGACAAAGGGCGTTTCGCCCAGCACCGTGAGACGATCCTTCCCGAACAGATCAAGCGTGTTCATCCGGTCCTGCATGCGGTTTGTCTCTCACCTGTCGGGCGATCCTCCCGATTCGAAGGAACCAATTTAGACAGGTCGCCTTGTTCTGACAGCCTTTGAAAGTCACGACGGCGCGGCGGCACCCGCCGGCGCCGGTACTGGAGAATTGCAAGATGCGCCGCCTCACACTCCTCGGTTTGGCCTCGCTTGCGACGCTCGCGGCCGCCTCGGTCGCAGCCGAAGCGCAGGCTCAGGATCGCCCGCTCGTCTTCCGCGTGCAACCCCGCAGCTTCCTCGATCCCGGCCGCGTCGCGCCGGTGGGCTCGCTCAACCGCTACGCCACGCAGGGGCAGCTGTCGTACCTCACGAACCCGCCATGGGGTCACCAGCGCGACCGCTTCGGCGAAGGCGTGCTGCCCGATCCCATTGGCGGACCTTTCGTAGGGGCGCGCAATCCCTTCCCGACCTTCGGCGTTCCGGATGTCGAGGCGACGGGCTCGATCCGGTAAGGGCCGCCTCGGCAAAAAGCCCCCGCTCACGCGGAGGCTTCGTGCCTCGTCTGTCACGTTCCCTCTCATCACCGGCCCGAGGCCGGTGATCCCGCTTCCGTCAAGCGCCGCGCTCTTCACATCGGGATGGCCGGGACGAGCCCGGCCATGAGGGGCCTCGCAACCGCGACGCAGCCGCGGCGAGCGGCTTTTACGACTGGGCCTCAAGCTCCCTGACGATGGCATCGCCCACGTCCTGGGTGCCGACCGCATTCATGCCGGGAGCAGCGATGTCCTTGGTGCGCATGCCGGAAGCCAGCACATCGGCGATGGCCTTCTCCAGGCGATCCGCCTCCTCGGCGAGACCGAAGGAATAGCGCAGGGCCATGCCGAAGGAGCCGATCATGGCGATCGGGTTGGCGAGGCCCTTGCCCGCAATGTCGGGAGCCGAGCCGTGCACCGGCTCGTAGAGCGCCTTGCGCTTGCCCGTCTTCGGGTCCTCCGCGCCGAGGGAGGCGGAGGGCAGCATGCCGAGCGAGCCGGTGAGCATGGCGGCGATGTCGGAGAGAATGTCGCCGAAGAGGTTGTCGGTGACGATCACGTCGAACTGCTTCGGGTTACGCACGAGCTGCATGGCGCAGTTGTCGGCGAGCACGTGCTCGAGCTCCACGTCGGCGTATTCCGCCTTGCCGACGCGCGCGACCACCTGGCGCCAGAGCACGCCGGTCTTCATCACGTTCATCTTCTCGGAGGACGACACCTTGTTCCGGCGCTTCCTGGCAAGGTCGAAGGCGACGCGGGCGATGCGCTCGATCTCGCCCGTGGTGTAGACCTGCGTGTCCACGGCGCGCTGCTGGCCGTTCTCCAGCGTCACCAGCTCCTTCGGCTCGCCGAAATAGACGCCGCCGGTGAGCTCGCGCACGATCACGATGTCGAGGCCTTCCACGATCTCGCGCTTGAGCGATGAGGCGTCGGCGAGCGCCGGATAGCAGATGGCGGGACGAAGGTTCGCGAAAAGGCCGAGATCCTTGCGCAGGCGAAGCAGGCCCGCTTCCGGACGGACGTCGTAGGGGACGCCGTCCCATTTCGGGCCGCCGACCGCACCGAAGAGCACCGCGTCGGCCTCCTGAGCGCGACCCATGGCCTCCTCGGAGATGGCCTTGCCATGGGCGTCATAGGCCGAGCCGCCGACGAGATCCGTCTCGGTCTCGAAGCCGACGCCGCGCTTGCGGAACCAGCCCACGATCTTCTCAACCTCGCGCATGACCTCCGGACCGATGCCGTCGCCGGGGAGAAGGAGAAGCTTGTGCGTTGCCATGATGCGGTTATCCCTTCGATCTGCCTCGTCCTCCCCGGGCTCGCCCGGGGATCCACGCCATGACCGCTCTGCGTTCTGATGACGTGGATAGCCGGATCAAGTCCAGCCATGACGGCAGGGTTTAGGCGTC
>DASRWK010000490.1:0-2621 GCA_035776715.1 Microvirga sp. | reverse complement strand
ATCGGATGGCGCACGTGTCGAGGCGACTGCTGTCCTTCCCGTAGAACTGCCGGCCCGTTCCCGCTCGGCGAGGGCCGACGCGGCCAAGGCCGCCGCTCTCAAGCCTCTGATCGTCCGTTACGCGTCGGAGAACGGCTTGCCCTACGAACTCGCGGATGCCGTGGTGCGTCTCGAGAGCCGGTACAATCCGGGTGCTCGCAACGGCGCCCATATCGGCCTGACACAGATCAATCTGCGCACGGCCCAGTCGCTGGGCTACGAGGGTGGCGTTGCCGGGCTGCTCGATGCGGAGACCAACCTTCGCTATGGGCTCAGATATCTCGCCCAAGCCTATAAGCTCGCTGGCGGCGACACCTGCGGCACGATCCTGCGTTACCAGTTCGGCCACCGCACGACGGCCATGACCAAGGCCTCCCGGGCCTATTGCGCGAAGGTGAAGGTGATCACCGCTGCGGCCGATTGATCGCCCGGCCTTGACGTGGGCCTCCATTTCGCACCACATCCCAATCGTCAGCTGGCCGGGCGGCCGCTCCGAGCTTGCTCGGGGAGGAAAGTCCGGGCTCCATGGAAGCAAGGTGCCGGATAACGTCCGGCGGGGGTGACCCCAGGGATAGTGCCACAGAAAGCAGACCGCCCTGCATGCAGGGTAAGGGTGAAAGGGTGCGGTAAGAGCGCACCGCGGACGCAGTAATGCGGACGGCATGGTAAACCCCACCAGGAGCAAAACCGAATAGGGACGACAGGCGCTTGCGCCAGGCCTGCTTCCAGGCTGGTCGTCCGGGTTGGTTGCTTGAGGCGGTCAGCAATGATCGTCCCAGAGGAATGGCCGCCACGTCCAGGGTTTCGACCTTGGGCCATACAGAACCCGGCTTACAGGCCGGCTGACCCCCTTTTCCACAGGCTCAAAACTGCGACAAAGCGGACCAAATCCTTGGTCTGCTTACGATTCATTAACCCTAAACGCGTCTGATGGAGCGTGCCTGTCTCCAGGCTTGCGCTCCATCCCCGTTCCGTTGACGCCCATATAGTCCCATGTTATCCCAAACTATCCCGTCGACGGTGTCTTCCGAAGGGGGAGTCAGGTGCACAAAAGGCGCTGACATCCTGCTTCGGAAAGTGGCGTTAGCGCCGAGAACGGGTGGCAGACCGTCTAGGTCTGCCGGGGGGCTGACAATCGGGAGCTTGCGAGCTGCGGCCAATGAACCGCTTCGTGTCCAATTTCACCAACAAGTTGGATTCGAAGGGTCGCGTCTCGATCCCCGCATCCTTCCGGGCCGTCTTGGCCCGGGACGGGTTCGAGGGTCTCTACGTTCATCCCGCGCTCGATGCGCAGGCGTTGGACGCAGGTGGCAATATGCTCCTGAACGAGATCGATGCGTTCTTGTCGACGCTGTCGCCCTATTCGGACGAACGGGATCAGCTGTCGACCGCATTGTTCGGGACCAGCGAAATTCTCAAAGTCGATCCGGAGGGGCGTGTCATCCTGACGGACACAGTAAAGGTACATGCCGGGATCGGCGACACGGTGACGTTCGTCGGACTTGGTCACAAGTTCCAGATTTGGGAGCCCGAGCGTTTCCGTGCGCACTTGGAGGAGGCGCGCACGAAGGTCAGAGACCTGAAGAAGGTGCTGGGAGCCCGGATCATGGAGCCACGTATGGTACAGAACACCTCACCAGGAGTGCGGGAGCAATGATGGGACGCGGCGACGGCCCAGGAGCCGGAGCCGCTGGCGGACCGACCCGTCACGTTCCTGTGCTCCTGGCGGAGGTGTGCGACGCGCTGGATGTGAAGCGCGGCGGCGTTTTCATGGACGGCACGTTCGGTGCGGGCGGATACACGCGCGCCATCCTCGATGCGCATTCTCAGAACAAGGTCATTGCCATCGACCGCGACCCCGACGCGATTGCGGGCGGCGCGCCGCTGGCTGCGCGATTCAAGAAGCGACTGATACTTGTCCCGGGTCGCTTCGGCGATCTCGACGAGATTGCGCGCGGCCAGGGTTTCGAGGGCGTCGACGGGGTCGTTCTCGATATCGGCGTGTCCTCCATGCAGCTCGACCAGGCCGAGCGCGGATTTTCGTTCCGCAACGACGGCCCGCTCGATATGCGCATGGAGCGGGAGGGGCCGAGTGCTGCCGACATCGTCAACGAATCCTCCGAGGCCGAGCTCGCGGACATCTTCTATCACTACGGCGAGGAGCGCCGTGCCCGGGCCGTCGCTCGCGCGATCATCGAGGCGCGCCGCAGAGAGCCGTTCCAGACGACGCGCCAGCTCGCCGATCTCGTCGCGTCGCTGATCCGCCAGGAGCCGGGCGGCATCCATCCGGCAACGCGGGTGTTCCAGGGGCTTCGCATCGCGGTCAACGACGAGCTGGGTGAATTGGTGCGCGCCTTGCACGCGGCCGAATGCATTCTGAAGCCGGGCGGGCGGCTCGTTGTCGTCACTTTCCATTCGCTCGAAGACCGGATCGTGAAGCAGTTCTTCGCGGCCCGCACCGGACGCACCCCGAGCGGATCGCGTCACATGCCCACGCTCGCGGCCGCGGAGCCGACCTTCCAGGCCGTCACGAAGGGCCCGGTCGGTCCCGGCGAACAGGAAATGGCGCGCAATCCCCGTGC
>DASRWK010000489.1:0-3018 GCA_035776715.1 Microvirga sp. | reverse complement strand
GCCGCACGAAAGACGAGATCATGACGGCCTTCGAGGGGCGGTTGGAGCACGACGCCGAAACCGAGTTCGAAACGGCCATCGTGCAGATCGAACTGATCGCGCTCCTGCGCCTCAAGGACCGCCTGCCGTCGCTGGCGGACGTGTTCTCCAATCTGGCCTGAAGGGGAACTCTTCGCACCGATCACGCGTCTTCGTCACTGCTTGGCCGGATCGCCTGCCGGCCCGACAGGAGGATCACGTGGGACTTTTCAGGTTCATCAAGGATGCCGGCGCCAAGATCTTCGGCGGCACCGCCGCCGCGGCGACGCCCGAGAGGTTGCAGGAGGAGGTTCAGGGGCACGGTTTCGACGCAAGCAAGCTCGGGATCCAGGTCAATGGCGATCAGGTGAAACTCTCAGGCCAGGCTGTCACCCAAGAGGAGGCGGAGAAGATCATTCTGTCTCTCGGCAACACCTATGGCGTCGCGGAGGTGGATACGAGCGATCTTCAGATCCAGCAGCCTTCCGCGCCAGCAGCCATGTATACGGTCCAGAAGGGCGACACGCTCTGGGAGATTGCAGAAAAGCACTACGGCAAAGGCAAAGGCGCAAAATACACCGAAATCGTCAAAGCGAACTCCCCGCCGGTCAAGGATCCCGACATGATTCAGCCGGGCTGGGTCTTGCGAATTCCGCCGCTTGCCTGAAGGAGGCCGGTTGTCATGCTTCCTCCCAAGCCGGTATGAATGAGGCCCTGCAGGGAGGAATGCTCCGATGAGCGCATCAATGCCACGGGTTGTCGATCTCGATCGCGAAGACATCAAGAAAGGGCTTCAGGACGGGGCGATCCTGCTGGTCGATGTGCGTGAGCCCCATGAATACGCGGCGGGGCATATTCCCGGCGCGGTCTCGCGTCCGCTCTCGTCCTTCGACCCGGCGTCCTTGCCGAAAGGAAAGCGGGTCGTGTTTTCCTGCGCGGCAGGCGTCAGGTCCGTCCGGGCTCTCGAATTCGCACAGGCCGCGGGCCTCGACATCCACGAGCATTACAAAGGCGGCTTCAAGGACTGGGCTTCCGCAGGAGAGCCGGTGGAGTGAGTTCGCCTCACAGAGATTTGTATGAGGCGAGACTACTCCGCTGAAGGAAATGATGCAGTACTATGTTCCGCCGGGCCGCTCGCGGAAATGGCGGCCGTCTAAGAATCAAAGGGACAAACTTCCATGAAGCGTACCGTTTTCGCCGCCGGTCTCCTGGCGCTGGGTGTCACTGCGGCCATCGCACAGAGCGATGCGGTCGAGCAGCGCCAGAACCTGATGAAGGAGATGGGCGCGCAAACCCGGCCGATCGGCAGCATGCTCCGTGGTCAGGAGCCGTTCGATCTCTCCAGGGTGCAGGCCGGTCTCAAGGTTTTCGCCGAAAATTCCGAGAAGGCGGCTTCGCTTTTCCCCGAGGGCACGAAGGAAGCGCCTAAGACCGATGCTCTTCCGTCGATCTGGGAGAACAAGGCGAAGTTCGATTCGATCATGACGAAGCTCAATCAGGATGCGACCGCAGCCCTCGCGTCGATCAAGGACGAGGCGACCCTGAAGGCGGAGATGCCGAAGGTTCTCCAGAACTGCGGTGCCTGCCACAACGACTTTCGCAAGAAGAGCTGAGGCGTCTTGAATGAACGGGCGGACGGCTTTGCAGAGGAGCCGCCCGCTTCATTCCGGGAAGAACGATGCGTAAAGCGATTCTGGGTCTGAGCGTTCTCGTGCTGCTTGGCGTGCTGGCTTTTCTGGCTTTCACGTCCCCATCGGCCTACCGCATGCTGCGCGGCAAAGCATCGGCTGATTTCGCGACGCCGGTGGCGTTAAACCGCCCCCCCGATCTGGAGAACGGACGGATCATGTTCTTCGCAGGAGGCTGCACCTCCTGCCACGCCACGCCCAACCAGGACGACAAGCTGCGTCTCGGAGGCGGCTATGCCCTGAAATCGCCCTTCGGCACGTTCCATGTTCCCAACATATCGCCGCACAAAGAGGATGGCATCGGAGCCTGGAGCACCGTGGACTTCATCCGCGCCATGCAGGAGGGGACGTCGCCCGACGGGCGGCATTATTATCCGTCCTTTCCCTACGCCTCCTATCAGCGCATGAGCCGCGAGGATCTGGCGGACCTCTTCGCCTTCATGCAGACCCTCCCACCCGTCGAGGGGAAGGCGCCCGAGCACGACCTGCCGTTTCCCTTCAACATCCGCCGCGGCGTAGGCTTGTGGAAGCTGGCCTTCCTCGACGGCACGCCCTTCACGCCAGACCCGTCGAAGCCTGAGAGCTGGAATCGGGGCGCCTACCTGGTGAACGGGCCGGGGCATTGCGCCGAGTGCCACAGCCAGCGCAACTTCGCGGGGGGCATCATCGAGGATCGGCGCTTCGCCGGAGGGCCGGATCCGGAGGGCCGAGGGGCGGTGCCGAACATCACGCCAGATCGGACCGGCATCGGCGGCTGGAGCCCGGAGGAAATCGCGACTCTGCTCGAAACGGGCGAAACGCCGCTGTTCGACACGGTCGGCGGACCGATGGGGGACGTGGTGCGCAACACGGCGCAACTGCCGGAATCCGACCGCTTGGCCATGGCGGAGTATCTTCTCTCCCTGCCGCCCAAGCAGGGCTATGTGGCGCCGAAGCCGTAAGGACCTGTGAGGAGAGGCGAGAGCCTCAATCCATCACGGCGGCTTTGAGGATGCAGACCATGGTGGCGCGGCCGGGGCTATTGCCGATGCAGCGCACGGAATGGGGACGATCGCAGCGATAGCGCAGGGATTCCCCGGCCTTGGCCTGCTGGGTGACGCCGCCGACCTCGACCTCGAACTCGCCCTCGAGCACGGAAAGGCATTCCACCGAGCCGCGCTGGTGGCTGTCGGAATCGAGCACGCCGCCGGGTTCGGACTGCACGTCGTACCATTGGAGCCACTCGATGGTCTTGATCCAGCCGATGATGGCGAGCCTCATCTTGCCGTCGTCGGAAACCAGGATGGGGGTGTCGGCCTTGGAGGATTTCTCG
>DASRWK010000488.1:0-3137 GCA_035776715.1 Microvirga sp. | reverse complement strand
GCAAGCACAAGCCGGGCATGCCGGTGGCGGGGGTCGGCGACCGGGCGCTGCTGCGGGTCGATCCGTTGAAGGCTGGCGACATCCACCGCTATGCGGGACGCGTCACGAAGATCCTGGCCAAGAAGCAGGCCCAGGTGCTCGGCATCTTCCGGTCGCTGCCGGAGGGCGGCGGCCGCCTGATCCCGGTGGACAAGAAGTCCCGCGAGCAGGAACTCCAGATCAATCCCGGCGACGAGGCCGGAGCCCGGGACGGCGACCTCATCGCCGCAAGCATCGTGAAGCACGGCCGCTATGGCCTGCCCCACGCGAAGGTGAAGGAACGTCTCGGCTCCATCAAGTCCGAGAAGGCCGTGAGCCTGATCGCGATCCACGCCCACAGCATCCCCAACGAGTTCCCGAAGGCGGTCATCGACGAGGCGGAAGCGGCCAAGCCTGCCACGCTAGCAGGCCGGGAGGACTGGCGGGAGCTCCCCCTCATCACCATCGATCCGGCCGATGCCAAGGATCATGACGATGCGGTCCATGCGGCTCCCGATCCCGACCCGAACAACATGGGCGGCTACGTTCTCACCGTCGCCATCGCCGACGTCGCCGCCTATGTGAGGCCCGGCTCCGCCATCGACCGGGAGGCGCAGGAGCGCGGCAACTCGGTCTATTTCCCCGACCGGGTCGTCCCCATGCTGCCGGAGCGGATCTCCAACAACCTGTGCTCGCTCCGCCCGCGCGAGGACCGCCCTGCCCTGGCCGTTCGCATGGTCATCGGCCAGGACGGCCGGAAGATCCGCCACTCCTTCCATCGCATCATGATGCGCTCGGCGGAAAAGCTCTTCTACCAGCAGGCGCAGGCCGCCATCGACGGCAGGCCGGACGACGTGACGAGGCCCATCCTCGACACGATCCTCAAGCCCCTCTGGGCGGGCTACACGCTGGTCAAGAAGGCCCGCGACATCCGCGAGCCGCTCTATCTCGACCTGCCCGAGCGCAAGATCGTGCTGAAAGACGACGGCACCGTGGACCGGATATTCGTGCCCGAGCGCCTGGAGGCTCACAAGCTCATCGAGGAGTTCATGATCCTCGCCAACGTGGCGGCGGCGGAATCGCTGGAGAAGGCGCAATCCGACCTGATCTACCGCGTCCACGACGAGCCTTCCCTTGAGAAGATGCGCAGCTTGAGCGAGGTGCTGGCCTCCATCGGCCTGAAACTGCCGACGCAAGGAGCGCTCAAGCCCGAGCTGTTCAACCGGATCCTGCGCAGCGTCGATGGATCCGAGCACCAGCTCTTCATCAACGAGGTGGTGCTGCGCTCGCAGTCTCAGGCCGAGTATTCGGCGGAGAATTACGGGCATTTCGGCCTCAACCTGAAGCGCTATGCCCATTTCACCTCGCCGATCCGCCGCTACGCGGACCTCATCGTTCATCGCGCGCTGATCACCAGCCTCAAGCTGGGCAAGGACGGGCTGTCGCCCGACACCACCCGCGCGGAGCTGATCGAGATCAGCGCCAAGATCTCGGCGGCGGAGCGGCGCGCCATGGCGGCGGAACGTGAGACGATCGACCGCCTGATCGCGCACTTCCTCGCGGACCGGATCGGGGCCACGTTCGATGGGCAGATCTCGGGGGTGACGAAGGCGGGTCTCTTCATCAAGCTGAGCGAAACGGGCGCGGACGGCTTCGTTCCGGCGGCTACCATCGGCGACGACTACTATCGCTTCGACGAGAAGACCCATTCCATGCGCGGCGAGCACACGGGTGAGACCTACCGCCTCGGCGACAAGGTGGAGGTGAAGCTGGTAGAAGCCGCGCCGGTGGCCGGCGCCTTGCGGTTCGAGCTGCTCACCAAGGGCCGCTTCACGGGCAAGGCCGCGGGCGGTCGCAAGGGTGCGAAGCGCCCTCCACGCGGCGCGAAGAAGGCCGAGAAGGCGACTTCGGGCCGCCGCGCTCCCACACGAGTGAAGGTGAAACGGCGCGGCCGCGCCTGATAGGAAGCGAACATGCCCCTGACCATGCAAACGGCCTCTCCGGCGTCAGCGGAGGAAGTGGCCGCCGTGCCCGCGATGAAGCGCGGCTTTCGCGGCCATTGCCCGGCCTGCGACAAGGGCCGCCTCTTCGGCCGGTTCCTGAAGGTGGTGGATCGCTGCGATGTCTGCGGTACGGAACTTCACCATCACCGGGCCGACGACCTGCCGCCCTACCTGGTGATCACCATCGTCGGCCATCTGATCGGCTACGGCATCTTCATGACGGAGACCAGGATAGAGATGCCCCTCTGGGCGCATCTGGCGATCTGGCCCCTTCTGACCGTCGTCTTGGCCCTTCTGCTTCTCCAGCCCGTCAAAGGGGCTGTCGTGGGGCTCCAATACGCGCTAGGAATGCACGGCTTCGGCGCGGCCCGCCAGATGAGACGAACAGACAGGGAGGACGCGGGTGACGGACGCGCAGACACTGGCCAGAATGGATACGCTGGTCGCCGGGGAGCGTAAGGCTAACGCTCCCGCCCTTCGCCCCGTCGACGCCGCGACCCTGATCATCATCGATCGGAGGACCAGGCACCCGAAGGTCCTCATGGGCAGGCGCCACGACGGACACAAATTCATGCCCGGCAAGTTCGTGTTCCCCGGCGGCCGCATCGAGGCGGGCGACCGTTCCATGACGGTCGCGGGCGCCCTGCATCCGCGGGCGGAGCAGGCTCTCATGGAGCGGGTCACCCGCCCGTCCATCCAACGCAGTCGGGCGCTGGCGCTCGCCGCCATCCGCGAGACCTTCGAGGAGACCGGCCTGCTGCTCGGCACCAAGGATTACGGCTGTCCCGAATCGGTGCCCGCCGGCACTCCATGGGAGGCCTTCCGGGAGCACGGGGTGTTCCCGGATCTGGAAGCGCTGCATTTCGTCGGCAGGGCCATCACCCCGCCGAATCGCATCAAACGGTTCGACACCCGGTTCTTCGCGGTCGACCGGAGCGCCATCGCCCACGAGATCGAAGGTGCCGTCGGCCCCGATTCCGAGCTGGTGGAACTGGCCTGGGTGACCGTGGCCGAGGCGAGGAAGCTCGACCTTCCGGCCATTACGGGTGTCCTCCTCGGAGAGCTGGAGGCCCTGATCGCAGCGGGCTTCGCCCCCCAGATCCCGGTCCCCTTCTT
>DASRWK010000487.1:0-2374 GCA_035776715.1 Microvirga sp. | reverse complement strand
ACCAGCGTGTCCGGTCTCTACATCGCCGGCGATGGCGCGGGAATCGCCGGGGCGGACGCCGCCGAGCTCGCGGGGGAGCGGGCCGGTTTCGCCGTCCTCGAGGATGCGGGCCTTGCCGTCGACCGCGCACGGATCGCCGTGCTGGAGCGCAAGCTCGCTGCAATCCAACGCTTCCGGGACGTTCTCGAGTCCGCCTTCCCCTTCCCTGACAAATGGGCGAGCAGCGTCGATGACGATGTTCTCCTCTGCCGCTGTGAGGAAATTTCCATCGGCCAGGCGCGTACCGCCATACGCGAGCAGGAGGCGCACGAACTCAATCGTCTCAAGGCCCTGACCCGCATCGGCATGGGCCGGTGCCAGGGACGGATGTGCGCCGGCGCGGCAGCGGAGATCCTGGCGGCCGCCCACGATCAGCCGCTGGAAGCTGTCGGCCGTCTGCGGACGCAGCCACCCATCAAGCCGCTTCCTCTGGGGATTGTGGCAGACGGAGAGGCCGCATGAGCCGGCCCCTTCTCAAGGACGTGGCTGTCATCGGCGGCGGACTCGTCGGCAGCTCCGCTGCGCTTGCCCTTCGGCGCATGGGTCTTTCCGTCGTTCTCCTCGACAAGGGCTTCTGCGGCGCGCAGGCGAGCGGGGTCAATTACGGCGGCGTGCGGCGTCAGGGCCGCCCTCCCGAGCAGATGGCACTGTCTCAGCGCGCCCATGAGATCTGGCCCCGCCTGAAGGAGATCATCGGCATAGACGGTGAATTCGTGCGCTCCGGTCATCTCAAGCTGGCCCGAACGGAGGCTGAGATGGCATCTCTCGAAGCCTATGCGACACGCATCGCGGGGTTGGGCCTCGATCTTGAGCTGATCGGCCACAACAAGCTCCGGGAGCGGTTTCCCTGGATTGCGGGAGATGTCGTGGGAGCCTCGCTTTGCGCTGGAGACGGACATGCCAATCCGCGCCTCGTTTCGGCGGCCTTCGCTCTTGCGGCCCGCCGGGCTGGAGCGGAGGTTCTCGAGCATACACCCGTATCCCGCGTCGAGAAGGTGCCGGAGGGCTTCCATCTATCGACAGGCTCCGGGACCGAGATCAGAGCACGGTTCGTGATCAACAGCGCCGGGGCTTGGGCCGGCACCTTCGCCGAGGCTTTCGGGGAGCCAGTGCCTCTCAGGCGAATCTACCCGAGCATGATCGTCACCGAACCGCTGGGCGTGTTCATGACAGTGAATATCGGTGCCGAGGGCGGCGGCATCTATGCGCGTCAGGTCGAGCGGGGCAACTGCATCGTAGGCGGAATGCGGGCCGAGCCGACTACGGATCTGGATTTTTCGCGTCCCACTGGCTCCGGTGCCGTTACCATCATGAACCGCGCGGCCGACCTGTTTCCGGCCCTGCGCAATACCTGTGCCATCCGCTTCTGGAGCGGCACGGAAGGCGAGATGGCGGACCGAAACCCGGTGATCGGCTTCAGCCAGACCACGCCGAACCTCATCCACGCGTTCGGCTTCTCGGGCGCCGGGTTCCAGATCGCCCCAGGAGTTGGCGAAGTCCTGGCCGAACTCATTCGTGACGGCGAAAGCCGCACGCCGATTGAAGCCTTCGCCATCGACCGATTCACCCGCATGGACCAGGGCTCTCCTGCGGGTTCCGTTCCTGAAGCCCGAAAGAGGGAAACATCGAAGTGACCAAAACCAAGCTCCTTCAGACAGCAGCCTTCGCTGCACTTTCCATTGCTGTGTCCGGCGCAGCGCAGGCGCAGACAAAAACGCTTTATGTCGGCATGAATGGCGGCAATTTCGAAAGAACCTACACGCAGCATGTCTTTCCCGACTTCGAGAAAGCAAACGACGTGAAGGTCGTCGTCGTGCCGGGCACGTCGTCGGATATTCTCGCCAAGGCCACGGCGGCCAAAAGCAATCCTCAGATGCATGTGATGTTCCTCGACGACGGCGTGATGGTGCGCGCCATCGGCGCGGGCCTCTGCGAGAAGATCAAGGATACGCCGGCTCTGGCCGATCTTGCGCCGGGAGCGCGGCTGAAGGATGACATGGCCGTCGGCATCGACCTCGGCATGACGGGTCTTGCCTACAACAAGAAGATGTTCGACGAGAACGGGTGGGCCCCGCCGACCTCCTGGATGGACCTTGCAGACCCGAAGTACAAGGGAAAGGTCGTGTTCCAGTCCGCTGCGGCCTCGTCCTTCGGGCTGCATGCCTTCCTGATGTTCAACAGGATCCAAGGCGGTGACGAGAAGAATGTCGAGCCAGGCTTCTCCAAGTTCAAGGACACCATCGGCCCGAACGTGCTCGAATACATCCCCAGCTCGGCCAAGATCTCCGAGATGGTGCAGACCGGAGAGGCTGCGATCTTCCCGTTGACGCCCACG
>DASRWK010000486.1:0-4653 GCA_035776715.1 Microvirga sp. | reverse complement strand
CGACCAGATGGTGGTCGTGGCCGATGGCAAGGTCATTGCATCGGACACACCCTCCGCCATCCTTGGCGGCTCCCTCGCCTCCATAATTGCCGCTGCGACCTCGAACACCTGAGGCCGATCCGTCTCCAGACATCGGTTTTTCAGCGCACCGCCAAACGGCTGCACCGAGGGCGGTTCTTCACGTTCTCAACTGCCGCCCCGGCCGCTCATGAAGAGTTCCGGATCCGAAAGGCCTGGGCATGGCTTTGCCGCGCCCCTTCCAGAACTGGACATTAAGTGGCATTATACCGGTCTGGTCTTCGACTTTCTCGAGAGCTCCCCTCCTGATGAGCACCCCCCTTTTCCTCGGCATCGACGGCGGCGGCACGAAATGTCGGGCGCGGCTGCGGGATGCGGATGGAAATCTGCTGGGAGAAGGCTCGGGTGGTCCATCGAATGTCCGCCTAGACCCCGATCTGGTGTGGAACTCCATTCTGACCGCCTGCCGCGAAGCCCTAGGGCAAGCCGGACTTCCGGAAAGCGATCTCAAAATCGTGCACGCGGGCATGGGGGCCGCCGGCGCGGGCCAAGCAAGCGCTATCGAACGGCTGCTCTCTCGTCCGCATCCTTTCGCCTCCTTCGCCGTCGATACCGATGCGCACACGGCTTGGCTCGGCGCCTTCAATGGCGGTGACGGCGCCATCCTCATCCTGGGCACCGGCTCCTGCGGCTATGGCGGAGCCGGCGGGCAATGCCGCTACGTGGGCGGCTGGGGCTTCGAGATCTCCGACGAAGGCAGCGGAGCCGCCATGGGCCGGGAGCTTCTGCGCCGCTGCGTCTGGGCGCATGACGGGCGGATCCCCTCCACGCCGCTTTCCGATGCACTTCTCGCCGAGTTCAACAACGATCTGGAAGTGCTGGTCGATTGGGTCGGCACCGCACGCCCTGGCGATTATGCAGGTTATGCGCCGCTCGTGCTCGAATACGCCAACCGGCGCGATCCCCTCGGCATTGCGCTGGTCAAGGATTCCGCCGCCAGCGCCACACGCATCGCCATGCGTCTCCTGGACCTGGGGGCACCGAACCTTTGTCTGTTCGGCGGCCTGGCGGAGCCCCTGCGTCCATGGATGCCACCGCCGGTTCAGCGGACCATCGTGCCACCCGCCGCAGATGCCCTTGACGGTGCCATCCTTCTCGGGCGGAGCGCCGCATCGCGGAGGCTGCCATGAATGATCAAGCGGCCGCGACCCTGACTCTCCCCCTCGACGAGAGCAACCCGACCCCCCTCTATCTCCAGCTTCAGCAATCCATCGAGGACGCCGTTCGCAAGGGCTCCCTCAAGGCAGACGATGCTCTTCCCGGTGAACGCGACCTTGCCAAGCAGCTCGGCATCTCACGCGTCACGGTGCGGAAAGCCATCACCGGTCTGGTCAAGAAGGGCGTCCTTGTTCAACGCTGGGGATCCGGCACGTTCATCGCACCGCAGATGCGCCTTGAGCAGCCGCTCTCACGTCTGTCGAGCTTCACGGACGACATGTCGGCGCGCGGCTTGCAGTCGTCCGCCGTTTTGCTGAGCCGCTCGACAGGACAAGCCTCGCCCGATGAGCTGATGGCGCTGGGTCTGTCGCCGGGCGAGACGGTGAGCCGGGTCAATCGCCTGCGGATGGCCAACGGCATCCCCATGGCCATCGAACATGCGGTTCTCCCTTCCCGCTTTCTGCCGGATCCGAGCCTCGTGAAGCAGTCGCTCTATGCAGCACTGCACGAGCAGGGCTTCATGCCGGTTCGCGCGCTGCAGAGGCTGCATGCGGTGCTGCTGAACGAGGAACAGGCGTCTCTGCTCCACGTTCCGCCCCAGAGCCCTGCCCTCTACATCGAGCGGCGATCATTCACGGCCGCAGGCGAGGTCGTCGAGTTCACCTCGTCCTATTACCGGGGCGACGCCTATGATTTCGTAGCCGAACTGTCCATTGCCCAGCCTGAGCGGAACCACCATGACGATGACTGACCTGAATTCCTCCACTATGACCGCCATGCTGAGCGAGGCCCGCGAGGCGCCTCAGGTCGTAGCGCGCCTGCTCGACAGCAATGCACCTCTGTGCCGGGATCTCGGCGAGCGCCTTCGCGCATCGCCGCCGCCCTTTGCCGTCACCTGCGCCCGCGGCAGTTCGGACAATGCGGCAACCTTCGTCAAATACCTGCTCGAGATTCATTCCGGCCTCGTGACGGCCTCCGTCGGACCGTCGGTGACATCGGTGTACGAGGCACGCCCCCGCATGCGCGATGCGCTCTTTCTTGCCGTCTCGCAATCGGGCCGCAGCCCCGACATTCTCAATCTCGCGCAGGCCGGGCGAGACGACGGCGCGCTGACGGTTGCGCTCGTCAACGATACCGCGTCGCCGCTGGCGTCCACCTGCGAGGTCGTGCTGCCGCTCCATGCGGGTCCTGAGAAGAGCGTGGCCGCGACGAAGTCCTTCATCGCCGCCCTGGCCGCAGGTTTTCAGCTGGTCGCGTATTGGTCGCAGGACAAGGAATTGCTCGCGGCGCTCGACACTCTGCCGGACGTCCTCGCCAAGGCTGCCGCCATCGACTGGTCGGCCGCGCTTCCCGAACTATCCGAGGCCGACAATCTCTTCGTCGTCGGGCGTGGCGTTGGATTTGCCGTCGCACAGGAAGCGGCCCTCAAGCTGAAGGAAACTTCCGGCGTTCATGCGGAAGCCATGAGCGCCGCAGAACTGATGCATGGCCCTTGGACCCTGGCGGGCGATCACTTCCCGGTCCTGGTTCTGAGCCAGCGCGACGAAACCCTGGGCGGCGTGAATGATCTTGTCACGAAGCTCAACGAGCAGGGAGTTCCCGTCGTCGTGGCCGGCGCCGCCGAGGGCCCTGCAACCGTGATGCTCCCTTCGGTCGAGAACGTGCATCCCTATCTTGCTCCGATCGCCATGATCCAGAGTTTCTACCCCCTGGTGAATGCGATCGCTCTGGCGCGCGGCCGCAACCCCGACAATCCCCCGCGCCTGCGCAAAGTCACGGAGACGGTCTGATGCCTCTTGCCCTGACAGGCGCCCGGATCTTCGACGGAACCCATATGCTCGAAGGCCGAGCGGTTGTCGTCGAGCATGGCCGCATCGTTGCCGTCCCGCACGAACGTGACCTCGGCGCGGGCATCAAGCGGCGCGCGCTGGCAGGCCTGCTCGCACCCGGCTTCATCGACGTTCAGGTGAATGGCGGCGGCGGCATCATGTTCAACGATGCGCGCAGCGTGGAGGGCCTCAGGATCATGGCCGCCGCGCATCGCAAGTACGGAACGACGGGTCTGCTCCCCACCTTCATCACCGACACGCGCGACAAGATGGCCGAAGCCGTCGACGCCATTCGGGCCGCCCTTTTCATGAACGTTCCGGGCGTGCTCGGCATTCATGTCGAAGGTCCCTTCATCAACCCCGCCAGGAAAGGCGTGCACGATGCAACCTTCATGCGGCCGATGGAGGAAACGGACCTCGACATCCTGATGTCGCTGAAGGATGGCCGCACTCTCGTGACGCTCGCGCCTGAATGCAACAGCATGGAGTTCATTGCGCGTTTGGCTGCGGCAGGCGTTCTCATTTGCGCCGGCCATACGGCGAGCGATTACAATACTGTAATGGAAGCCTTCCGCTACGGCCTCAGGGGCTTCACGCATCTCTACAATGCCATGCCGCCCCTCGTCGGGCGTGAGCCCGGACCTGTGGGAGCCGCCCTCGACAATCGCGATGCCTGGTGCGGCATCATTGTCGACGGACACCATGTCAGCGACGCTTCGCTGCGCCTTGCCATTGCGGCCAAGGGGACGGAGCGCATGATGCTGGTGACGGACGCCATGGCCGTGACCGGCACGGATATGAAGACCTTTGACCTGCATGGCCGCACGATCTACCGCAAGGAAGGCAAGCTCGCGACGGAAGACGGAACGCTCGCGGGCTCCGATCTCGACATGGCATGCGCCGTTCGCAACAGCGTGGAGCGGCTCGGCCTGGGCCTGCCGGACGTGCTGCGCATGGCCTCCCTCGTGCCTGCTGCGTTCCTGAGGCTCGATCACGAGCTTGGACGCATCGCCCCGGGCTATCGCGCGGATCTCGTGCTGCTCGACGAAGGCCTCCATGTGCAGGACACCTGGATCGACGGTGAGGCCTTGTCCTAAGCGGCAGTACCCTTCTCGTAAAAGACGAAGCTGCGGTTGCGCCCTGCGAATTCACGCTCGTACGCTCGCGTGACGCGCCAGCCATGCCGTTCGTAGAAACGCCGCGCGCGGTGATTGTCGCGGAAGCATTCGATGCTTTTCGCGCCTCGATCTTCCGCCGCCTTGAGGAGCTGGGCACCTCCGCCCTGCCCGCTTGAGCCGGGATCCATGAACAGCATGTCGATATGGCCGTCGGTCATGAGCAGGAAGCCGAGGGCGTCGTCCTGTTGCACGGCGACCAGAATCCGCTCCCAGGCGCCTGCGAAGCGCTCGGCGAAATAAGCCTCGTCTTGGCTTGCCAGAACGCCCGACTCCAGGATCGCCGCGAAGGCGGCACGGTAGGAGCGCGCCGCCACGCAGGCGAGGGAGGGAATGTCCTCGATCCGAGCTGGCCGCACGATCACGGCTGACCTCTCAGGCGCGGATCGAGCGTATCGCGCAGGGCATCCCCC